>NZ_JAWLHP010000011.1:37631-52297 GCF_041690275.1 Thioalkalivibrio sp. | reverse complement strand
ACTGACGGCCCTCCAGACGTCAAGGCGAGAATAGCCCGAGTCAGCCGGGGCGCCCATCAGGGTAACTACGGATCCCCGCCCGCACGCCCGCGGGGTCGGCCGCACGCCCGCGGGGTCGGACCAACCCAAGCCATTGTTTTGAGGTATCCATGAGCTCGATTCCGGGGTGTTTCCGGGTCCTGGCGCCGCCTTTCTGGTGCCGAAAAAGGGTTTCCAGGAAGCCCCCGGCGAGTGGAGCACGCGCGCCGTCCGCGGGCCTTGCCGCATCGGGTACTACGTAGTGCAACGCGCGTGCAGAGCGCCGATGATCCAGTGCATCTCAGTGCAACACGAACGTGGAGCAAGGGCCATGGGACAAGAAAGACGGTTGGAGATTTCGCTGCTGCTGCTGCGGCTTGGCGTATTCGTCGTGATGTTCTTCTGGACGCTGGACAAGTTCGTGGCGCCGGAGCACGCGTCCACGGTCTTCCAGCACTTCTATCATCTGGAGGGGCTCGGCGCGGGCGCCCTGGCCGCAGTCGGTGCGGTACAGCTCGTGGTTGTGCTGGGCTTCGCCGCCGGCCTGTACCGGACCTGGACCTACGGGCTGGTGCTGGCGATGCATGCGATCTCGACCTTATCATCGTGGCCGCAGTATCTTGCCGCCTTCGACAACCTGCTGTTCTTCGCGGCCTGGCCCATGCTCGCCGCCTGCGTGGCGCTGTTCCTGCTCCGGGATTCGGACAACATGGCCAGCCTCGATGCGCTCCGGCTTCGGTCCTGACACCCCGAAGCGCAGATATACGGCCGCGGGTCGCAGTTGCGCGGTCAAATCCTGACCGATATGTGATGAAGAATGATCGCTTAACCCCGACGTCGCGCTGCCGCCGGTCCCGGCTTCTCGCCGTGATCGTGCCTCTCTTCATGCTGGCGATTCCTCCCCTGGCCCAGGCAGAGAGCGGGAGCTTCGGGCTGCGCGGCGGCAGTTCCGTGGGTGACGGCGGCGAACGCTTCGCCGCCACCGAGCTGTTCCTGCGCCACCCCCTACCCTGGGGCCGGCGCCTGGCCGGGGGCTGGCGGTTCACCACCCAGTTCGAGGCAGGTCTTGCCATGCTGGAGCGAGGGGAAGACACCGCTTCCGCCCTTTCCGTGGGCCCGGTAGGCGTCTTGAAACGGGACGGGAGCCGCTGGCACTTCGAGATCGGCGTCAAGCCCACGCTGCTCAGTGAAGACCGCTTCGGGGCGCGGGATCTCGGCGGACAGTTCCATTTCACCAGCCATGCCGGGATTCGCTACGAACTGCGTCCGCGGATTTCGCTGGGGTATCGGCTCCAGCACACCTCGAATGCGGGAATCTCGAGCCCGAATCCCGGCCTGGATCTGCAACTTCTCACCCTGGATCTGGCGTACCGCTGAGCCATTCCGCGCCCGGGGTCGCGGGTGGGCCCAAGGGACGTCGGACAGAAGGCCCGAGATACCGGGCCGGGTGTGAGGGCACGAAGGTCGCTGCCGGATGGAGCGGAGCGCCCCTTCCCCAGCCACTGGGCAGGTGGGGAAGGCGGCTTTTCACTCGACCGGGTGGGACGCATGGCCCACTAGGCATTGCTACCTAGGGTCTGCGCAGCATCCCCATGGTCAAATGGCGGTAGCATATGCCAGAAACGGCGTCCTTCTCGGCGGGGCAGCAATCAGCCTCGGTGAGCGGGGACAGTCTGGAGGTGAGGGTCGTCCCTGGCTTCGGGTCACCACAAAGGGCCCCCGGGCTGTAGCTGAACGGAGCAGTACACCGTACTCGCGGTGCGCAGGCCGAGGATCAACATGCCACGTCCAGCAGCCTTTCAGTTTTCTCCCGGAAGCCTTCGATGCGAGGGAGACTGGCGGCTGCCGGACGTGGCCCGGATCGAGCGCGCACTCGAAGGGCTTCCCGTGGATGACACGGACACCCTGGAGGTCGATACCCACGCCGTGGCCCAGCTGGATCTGGGCGGCTCGCGGCTGCTGGCGCGGCTGGCAGAGCGCGCGCAGCGAAGCGGCGTCCGGGTGAACTATCACGTTCCGGATGCCCACCGGAACATCATCTCGCTGGTCGAAACGGTGCCCCGTCCCGAGGTGTTTCACAAAGCCGGGCCCGGGCCCCTCGGTGGCATCGGCCGGGCAGCCGTGGAGCAGTGGCGGGAGCTCCTCGGCTTTCTGGCCTTCGTCGGCGAGACGTTTCATGAACTCTTCCTGCGCTTCTCCCAGCCGACCCGGTTCCGGCCGCTGCGCCTGCTCGCCGAAATGGAACACGGAGGCGTACGCGCGGTACCCATCGTTGCGGTACTGAGTTTCCTGGTGGGGGTGGTCATCGCCTATCAGCTCAGCACGGCCCTGGAGCCGTACGGCGCGGCCGTGTTTCTGCCGGAACTGCTCACCATCACCATCCTGCGTGAGCTCGGGCCTCTGGTGACGGCAATCGTGGTGGCCGGGCGCACGGCCTCCGCCTACGCGGCCGAGCTTGGCACGATGCAGATCAACGAGGAGATCGACGCCCTGCGCACGCTCGGCGTCAGCCCCTACGACATGCTGATCCTGCCCAAGGTACTGGGTCTGCTCCTGGTGTTGCCACTGCTCACGGTGCTGGCCGATATCAGCGGAATGGGTGGCGGTGTGCTGGTCAACTGGGTCGCTCATGGCCAGGGCGTCGCCAGCTTCCTCAACCGCCTCCCGGAGGGAATGGATCAACGGCACCTCTGGCTGGGGCTCAGCAAGACGCCGGTGTACGCGGTGGTAATCGCCGCCATCGGCTGCCGCCAGGGCCTGCGGGTCGCGCGCGGTGCCGGCGGGGTCGGACAGGCGACGACGCGGGCAGTGGTGCAGGCCATCTTCGCGGTCATCGTGGTCAATGCGGTGTTTTCCGTCGTCTTCAACATGCGGGGTCTGTAGCCGTGGAAGCGGGAAGGCGGGAGCCGCTGATCCGGGTGCGCGGGCTGGTGAACCGGTTCGGCTCCACGACGGTCCACCAGGGGCTCGATCTCGACGTCTGGCCGGGCGAGATACTGGGCGTGGTCGGTGGCAGCGGAGCGGGCAAGACGGTGCTGCTGCGTGCCCTGCTGTCGCTGCGCCAGCCCCAGGCAGGTAGCGTGACGATCTCGGGTGACGAAATGGTCGGCGTCGCCGAGTCGGTCCTGCGACGGCGCCGCCAGAGGATCGGGATGCTGTTTCAGAACGGCGCGCTGTTCGGTGGCCTGAGCCTCCTGGACAACATCTCCTTCCCCCTGCGCGAGCACACCCGCCTGTCCCGCGCGGTCATCGAGGAGCTTGCCCTGATCAAGCTGCGGATGGCGGGTCTGGACGCCAAGGCGGCCAACCTGTTTCCCAACGAGCTCAGCGGCGGCATGGTTCGGCGCGGCTCGCTCGCGCGTGCCCTGATCATGGATCCCGAGTTGCTGATACTGGACGAGCCGACCGCCGGCCTCGATCCGGTCAACGCGGCCAACTTCGACGAGCTGATCCTCGACCTGAAGAGTCTGCTTGGGTTGACCGTGCTGCTGGTCACGCACGACCTGGATTCGCTCTGGCGCATCACCGATCGCGTGGTCTTCCTTGGCGACGGCCGAGTGCTCGAAGAGGGATCCGTGGAAGACATGAGCCGCTCGGAGATTCCGCAGGTGGCAAGCTATTTCAAGCAGCGACGAAAGCACTGAATGCGAATGCGAACGCCCTCCAGGCGGGCTGTGTACCCGCCAACGGAGGCTGACGCGAAGACGGATGGGGAGGTGTGATGGAAACCCAGAGCAACTACACGCTGATCGGACTCTTCGTCGTCGGTCTCACGTCGGCGGTGGTCGTGCTCAGCCTGTGGCTGATCGGTGAGACCGGACGCGGCGAGACCGAGGCGTATCTGGTCTATGTCGAGGAATCCGTCTCGGGGCTGGAACCGAACTCGCGGGTGCGCATGCACGGAGTGCCGGTGGGACGCGTTGAATCGATCGCGCTGGATCCCCGCGACCCGGAGCGGGTTCGCGTCCGGCTGGAGCTTGCCGCCGGTACGCCGGTGCGGACGGATACCGAGGCCACGCTGCGCAACGAGGGATTGACGGGGCTGATGCGCCTGGAGCTTACCGGCGGCAGCCCCGATGCCGAGCCATTGAGCCGGCGCGGGGAGCAACCGTTCCCCGTGATCCAATACCGGCCGTCGCTGCTGGCCAACCTGGAGGGCGGTGTGGAGTCCGGGGTGGACGCGATGGAGGTCCTCTCCCGTCAGATGCAGCGTTCTCTCACGGATGAGAACGTGGATGCGCTGACCGACAGCATCCACGACCTGCGCGGCTTTGCCGCGTCCCTCGCGCGCAATTCCGGGGAACTGGACCGGATCATGAACAGCACCGCCGCAATCGGCGAGGCCGGGGAGGACCTCGTGCGACGATTGCCGACCACCCTGGACCGCCTGGATCGGACCCTGGCGCGTTTCGAGGGACTGGCGGACGATCTCCAGGTCACCAACACCGAAGTCACTGCCACGGTGACCGCGAGCCGCGAGGGTGTGGAGACATTGACCCGGCACACCATTCCGGAGATCGATCTGCTGCTGCGGGACCTCCGCCGGCTCAGTGCCAGTCTCCAGCACCTGAGCAATGACCTCGGTGAACAGCCGACGATGCTGCTGTTCGGCCGGTCCCAGCCACCCCCCGGTCCCGGTGAATGACATGACCACACCGATATCCGGCAGCATCGTCACGGCGCCCCGACGAAAGGCGCGCCAGCAAGGGAGATCAGCCATGCATCTCGTCAGCAGCGCGCTGGTGACGGTCCTGCTGGCGCTGACCACCGCCTGCGCAATCGGACCCGAACGGAGCGAGGCCCCGACGGGGCATATGCTCGAGTGGGCTGGGTCCGAAGAGACTGCGGCCGAGGGTCTGGGTGTCGCGATTCAGGTCAATATGCCGGCAGCCTATCCCGGTTACCAGAGCGCGCGCATGGCCTATCGCCAGGAGCGGCACACGCTTCGGTACTTCGCCTACAACCGCTGGGCGGATACACCGGCGCGGCTGGTGGGCGCCGCGCTCACGGAGGCCCTGTCCGGCACCGGCCTGTTCGAGGATGTCGCTGCTCCCGGTTCGCGGGTCCGCGCCGCCTATCGCCTGGACACCGACCTGATCCGCCTGGAACAGCGCTTCGATGCCGACGGCAGCAACATCCACCTGTCCATCCGCTATCGCCTCGTGGACCTGGCGAGCCGCCGTAGTCTGGGCAGCCTGCATCACGACATCACCGTGCCCAGCGCCACCGACGATCCTCGGGGCGGCGTCGACGCCGCCAACCGTGCCCTCCGGGAGAGTTTTCAGGACCTCTTCGACGCGTTGCCCGGCTGGATCGGGGGACAGGAGGCACAGGGGGCAGATCTCTGAAGGGCGGGGGCAGGGCGGGGACAGACTTGCAAATCTGTCCCCGGGGGTCGCCGATGAACCGCTTCGCCGACGGCCTGGGACTGAACGTGATCCCCGAGGACTGCGAGCACGAGGGTGCGGCGCGATGCTCGCCCCGGGCTGGCGCTACGGATTCCCACGTATGTTGCCGCCGCTTCGCGACTGTTTAACTGTCCACCACGTTCACGTGGAGTCTGATCATGGACAGCAGCACGACGCAGTCGCTTCCGGTTACCGGGGAACGCTCGGGCATGCCGCAGGATGCCCTGGATCCGTCGGCCGTGGATGCCTGTGTGCTGGTGATCTTCGGCGGCGCCGGGGATCTCGCGCGACGCAAGCTGATTCCCGCGCTTGCCCAGCTGGACCGTTCCGGCCATCTGCCGCCGGGATTCCGGATCCTCGGAGTCGGCATCGAGAAGATGGGCGACGAGGACTATCGTGCCCTGCTCCGCGAGGCCTCGGACGATGAGGCGGACTGGACGGGCTTCGCGCAGCGCCTTTCCTGGCTCCACGGGGATTTTCTGCAGGCGGAGACACACGAGCGGCTTTCCGCGGTCCTCGACGGGTCCAGCCTCGGGAATCGCCTGTTCTACCTGGCCACTCCGCCGAGCACCGCACCGGGCATCATCGAACACCTCGCCGCGGCGGGCTTGAGCAGGGAGGAGCGCGGCTGGACGCGGATCGTCCTGGAGAAGCCCTTCGGGAGCGACCTGGCCACGGCGCAGGCCCTTAACGCGGCGGTGGCGGAGGGCTTCGGGGAGCACCAGGTCTACCGGATCGACCACTACCTCGGAAAGGAGACCGTCCAGAACATCCTGTTCTTCCGTTTCGGGAACGCGCTGTTCGAGCCGGTCTGGAACCGCAACCACGTCGAGTACGTCGAGATCACCGCGGCCGAGCCGCTGGGCGTGGGTCATCGCGCGGGCTACTACGAGGAGTCCGGTGCCCTGCGCGACATGGTCGCCAACCATCTGATGCAGTTGCTGGCGCTCACCGCGATGGAGGCCCCGGTCGCGTTCGATGCCGACGCGGTGCGCGACAAGAAGATCGAGGTGTGGCGCTCCATTCGCCCGATGTCGCCCGAGGAGATCCGCCGGCACACGGTCAGGGCGCAGTACGGTCCCGGGACGGTTGCTGGCGAACCGGTGCCGGGCTGGCTCAACGAGTCCGGTGTGGCCCGGGAGTCGCGCACCGAGACCTACGCGGCGCTCGACCTGCGCATCGACAACTGGCGCTGGGCGGGAGTGCCGTTCTACCTGCGCACGGGAAAGCGTCTGGCGAGGCACGTGACCGAGATCGCGGTGCATTTCCGGCAACCGCCCCTGTCCCTGTTTCCGTCTGACGAGGAGCTGGAATCCAACGTGATCGTTCTTCGGCTGCAGCCGGACGAGGGCATCAGTCTCGCCTTCGGGGCCAAGCAGCCGGGGTCCGATCGCCGCACCGTTCCCGTATCCATGGACTTCTGCTACCAGCAGTCCTTCGGAGCCGCATCGGCCTCCGCCTACTCGGCGCTGCTCCTCGACGCAATGCGCGGCGACGCCACGCTGTTCACTCGCCGTGACGGGGTCGAGGCCCAGTGGCGGGTGATCACGCCAATCGAGGAGGCCTGGGCGGCGGCGCCGTCCGAGCCGCCGGATTCCTATCCTGCGGGCAGCGAGGGCCCGCCCACGGCGGACCGGTTACTGGAAAGGAACGGTCATCGCTGGCGGCCTCTGGACGGAAACACCGGCGGCTGCGCGAGCTGAGGTCGCCATTCCTGCGGCAGTCCCGTGCGCGCGCGAACGCGTGGGTCCGTTGCGTGGTGACCCGGAAAGGCGTTCTCCAACGCCGGAGAATTCGTGATGACCCGCCCCTGCATGCGGACGGGTTCCCTGGTTTTTCAGAAGAATGGGGGTCTTTATGAAGGTGTTCTGATAGATATTCCGGTAGTCCATCCATACCGCGAGCCTGCGCTGCAGGCGCGGCGCTTAAAGCAAAAAAATCCTCTGAGGAGACACATCATGAACAATCCAATCATCCGCCTGCTGGGTCTCGGCATGCTGGCGTTCACGCTGAGCGGCATGGCCCTTGCCGGCACGCCCGTGACCGAGGACGGCGTGACCACGATTCACCTCGATCAGTACAACGGCTACTTCGCCGCGGAGGAGACCCTTGCCGGCCTTGAGCCGGGTACCTACGAGTTCGTGGTTACCAACAAGGCGGGCAAGGTCGCCGGATTCCAGGTGCAGTCCCTGGAGAGCCGCGAGCAACTCACCATGTTTCCGCTGGAGCCCGGCGAGACGAAGTCGAGCCGTGTCGAGATCAGCAGCGAGGGCTTCCGCTATCGCTGCCCGATCAACCCGACCCCCTGGTACGAGGTGGGCGTCAGCGGTTGATCGGCCAATCCGTCCAGATCCGGCCCTGGTTTGATCCGGGGTCGGGTCCGGCCCCGTGGGAGGCCAACCCCCGGGGCGATCTTCCCCGGCGCTGGAATCGGACGGGTGAGTGGAGGGGAGCTTCAAGTTACGTAAAGATCCGTATGCCCAAGCCTTGGACTCGGCCATAGTCTTAGCAGTCAAAGGCCACGAACAAGAGGAACGAACGATGCTGACGGCACTTGCGATACGCGCCCAGAGGCTTCTGGACATGACACGGGCGGTGGATTTCCTGGCACCCTTGCT
Organism: Thioalkalivibrio sp.; assembly: GCF_041690275.1. Classification (NCBI taxonomy): domain Bacteria; kingdom Pseudomonadati; phylum Pseudomonadota; class Gammaproteobacteria; order Chromatiales; family Ectothiorhodospiraceae; genus Thioalkalivibrio; species Thioalkalivibrio sp. The sequence goes on along the minus strand of NZ_JAWLHP010000011.1, from coordinate 44,253 downwards.
GCTGCGGCTGTACCTGGCACCGATCTTCTGGATGGCGGGAACCAACAAGCTGGATGGCTTGCTGCCCAAGGAGAGTGTCGTGACCTGGTTCGGTAATCCGGACTGGGGCCTGGGGATGCCGTTTCCGTTTGTGATGGCCCTGTTGTCGGCCTATGCGGAGGTGCTGGGAGCGATCGCATTGCTGATCGGACTTGCCACGCGCTGGTTCTCGATCCCGCTGATGGTCACGATGGTGGTGGCCGCGGTCACGGTGCACCTGGAGCACGGCTGGCAGCGCATCTCCGACCCGATGATGTGCCTGTTCAACTGCTCCGGCATCGAGGAAGCGCAGATGCGCCTGGATCGGGCCAAGTCGATCCTGCAGGAACACGGCAACTACAACTGGCTGACTGAGACCGGCAACTTTGCGGTCGTGAACAACGGCATCGAGATGGCGGCCACCTTTTTCGTAATGCTCCTGGTACTGTTCTTCTGGGGCGCCGGCCGGTATCTGAGTGTGGACTACTACATCCGTCGCAAGGTGATGGGTAGTTGAGGCAGGGCTGCATCGAGCAGCCATCAATGGAACGGGCCTGGCCCGTAAATCAAGCACGACCAACTGAAGAGGGTTAGACGATGAAGAACGAACTGTTTTCCAGCAAGGCGATTTTGACTGCGGGTGCGTCCGGCGCAACGGTGGCGAGCCCGGCGTTTGCGGCGGTGGATCTGGAGGCGGATCTGGCGATGACCGCGGAGGACGAGGCGCTGATGGTGGCCGAAGAAGGCTCCTGCGGCGAGGGCACCTGCGGCGAAGCCGACGGTGGCGGTGACGAGGGCAGTTGCGGCGAAGGCACCTGCGGTGAAGGCGGCGGTGAGGAAGAAACCAGCGGTGAAGAAGGCAGCTGCGGTGAAGGAACCTGCGGTGGCTGAGGAACGGCCTCCGGCGCACCCGGCCCGCGCGAGCGGGCCGGGGCTGGGACTGCGGCGGGCCCTTCTGGGCCCGTTCGCTCGTGAGCCCCAGGCGCTGGAGCGCCTGGGTTTTCTGGAGGCGGCGCCGGAGAACTGGATGCACCTGGGCGGTCGGCTGGGTCGGGTCTTCCGCTCGTACACCGAGGCCCATGCGTTCGTCTGTCACGGTCTGTCACTGGACATCGGCGGACCACGACCACTGGATTGGGATTTTCTGAGGGCGTTGCGTGCGTTTCTGGACACCCACGGGATCGACGACTACAGCGAACACCTGTCGGCCTGCGGCGATGGGCGGGGACATCTGTACGACCTGATGCCGATCCCCTTCACCGAGGAAGCGGTGCATTATGTGGCGGACCGGGTGCGGCAGGTGCAGGACGTGCTGGGTCGGCGGCTGGCGCTGGAGAACGTGTCCTATTACGCACCGCTGGGTGGCGAGCTGGACGAGGCGACATTCATTCGAGCGGTGCTGGAGGAGGCGGACTGCGATCTGCTTCTGGACGTGAACAACATTGTGGTGAACAGCATCAACCACCGTTATGACGCGGTGACCTTTCTCCATGCGCTGCCGCTGGAGCGCACGCGGTACATCCACCTGGCCGGGCATGAGGAGGAGGCCGAGGACCTGCGGGTGGACACGCACGGGCGTCCGGTCGGGTCGGCGGCGTGGGACCTGCTGGCCGCGGCCTACGAGCGCCTCGGGCCGGTGCCGACCCTGCTGGAGCGGGATTTCAACTTTCCGCCCCTGGAAGAACTCCTGCAGGAGGTCGACCGGATTCGGAGACTGCAGGAAGAGGCGCAACGGGTCTCCGGCGACCTCACCACAGGCCGTTCAAGCCAACAGGTGGCATATGCCTGATCCGGGCTTCCAGCGGGTTCAGCAGGCCCTGGCCGATCATCTGCGCGATCCCGAGCAGTTCCCGCCGCCCGCGGGCATCGAGCCGCGCAGGCTCGAGATCTATCGGCGCCTGTTCTACAACAACGTGCTGAATCTTCTCGGCAAGGGGTTCCCGGTCCTGAAGGCGGTGGTGGGCCCCGAGCTTTGGCCCCGCCTGGTACGCGATTTCTATCGTGAGCACGATTCCCGTACGCCGTATTTCCCCCAGTTCGGCGAGGAGTTCGTCCGTTATCTGGCAGAGGAGCGGACGCCGCGGCAGGAAGACTGGCCGTTCATCGCGGAACTCGCGCACTTCGAGCGGGTGAAGAAGGGCCTGCTGAATGCAGCGGACCGGGACGCGCCAAGTCGGGAGCAGCGGACCGTCGATCCGTTATCGGGCGTCCCGTCGCTGGTTCCCGATGCCCGTCTGCTCGCGTACGAGTTTCCTGTGCACCGTATCGGCGAGGACTTCAGGCCCGAGCGCCCGGGCACGGATCCGACCTACCTGCTGGTATACCGTGCCGGGCCGAAGCGCGTGCGCGTTGCGGTGCTGAATCCGCTGGGCGCCCGGCTGCTCTGGCGTATCCAGGAGGAACCCTGCAGCGGCGACGATCAGCTGCACCGCACCCTCGATGACTTCGGCCTCGAGCAGGACGGGCCCCTGCGTCGCCAGGGCGAGAGACTGCTGAGGCGCTTTCAAGAGCTGGGCGTGCTGGTGGTGTCGGCCCCGGAGACGGCGACGGCCGCGCATTGAGGGCCGGGTCTCCCCCGTGGACCGGGAAGCGGTATCCGGACGCCGGGGTGGGTTCCCGGGCAGGGGCCAGTGGCGCATGCTTCGTTCCGGACACACCGTAAGGAGTGGCAAGCGTCGTGCCCGAGAATGAAATCCCGCCGCTGCTTCCGCGTTTCCGCGAAGGATTGCGCTGGTCACTGCAGCTTGGCGGCCGGTTCCTGCGCGAGGCGCCGGGCGGTACGAGCCTGGTGGTGCTGGCCACAGTGCTCTCGCAGCTGGCGATGCTGCTGGCCTTCTTCCTGCCCCTGAAGGTGGTGATCCTGCTGGGGTCCGAGCGGATCCCGCGCTACTTCCCGGCGGCCCTCGCCGAATTTGATCGGGACACGCTGATCGTCGCCCTGACGCTGGCGACGGTGGGTGCCTTCGGGGTCTACCTGCTGGCGGAGCGACTGATCCGTTTCGGATCCGATCGGGGAGCGCGCAGGATTCTGGAGCGCAGCCGCAAGGTCGTGCTCTTCGAGGACCAGGACGGGATCGCCACGCGGGCCTACCGGCGCTACGCGGTGATCCCGGCGGGGCTGGTCTTCCTGCTGCTTGGAACGGCGGTGCTGGCTGTGCTGTACCCCTCGGTCCTGGGCCTCATGATCGCGTTCCTGTCCCTGGTCGCGCTGCTGGTCGTGCTCGGAAGCCGCTTCAGTGGCGGGTTGCGCCGTAAGGTGCTCGCGCCACCGAGGACGTGGCTTCCGGGAGTCGCGGGCTTCGGTTTCCTGCTGGTGTTCGTGTGGCTGGTCGCGGACTATCTGTACCGCGATCCGCCGGGTCTGCTCGCCGCGATCGTCGCGCTGCTGCTGGCGCGGCAGATGCTGAATCGACTGGCAGGGATGGTGACCTCCCTGGTCTCCCTGAATCGCGAAAGGCCGCGCCTGGATGCCCTTTTCTTTCACCATCAGGTGTTCCAGCGCCGCCGCCAGGGTCGCGGAGAGGGCCTGTGGGCGCTACTGGCCGAGGCGGAGCGCGAGGAATGGTTGCCGCGGGTATTACGGGAGCTGGAGGATGCTCCGGGACGGGTGCGCAGGAGCGAGTGGTGGCAGACCCGGGTGCCGGACGTGATGGCGATTCATTGCGAGATGGAGGGCTCCGAACCGCGCCTGGTCAAGGTCTTCGGCCCCCATCGGTCCGGGGAGGCGCGTCACGAGGCGAGCCTGCTGGCGGATCCGCCTGCGGATCTGCCCGCCCCGGGCTGGATCGGCGCCACTCTGGTCGACGGCCTTCACTGCCACGTCCTGCGATTGCCCGAGGAAACCGCGCAGGTGGCCACCCGTCGGGACCCGGCGCCGGAGGACGACGATGGCCCGGGGAATCGTGCCGGGTCGACGGATTCCGGGAGATCGCCGGACCCAGGAGAGGCCGGGCCGTCCCCAGAGGGATCGGCGGCCCCGGATCTTGCGGAACTGGCGTACCGGTTCCGGCGGTCGCTGATCGCGGTGGAACCGCCCGAAGAGCTCGCCGGGCGCTACGGGCGCTCGCGACCGTTGCTCTGGCAACGCCTGGACCGGGCGATGTTCGAGCGCGCGCGACTCGTGGCCGACGTCACCGCGCGCGAGACCATCGATGAACTGCTTGCAGACTTCCAGGCCATCGTGGACCGGGTGCGCAGCCTGCCGTGGGTGTTCGTGAACCGTCAGTTGAACCCGGGGACGCTGGCCACGGCGGGCGACGACGTGATCGCCCTGCACTGGGGGCGCTGGGGTCTGGAAACGGTGGGCACGGCCTGGCCGCTGGCGGCCCTGGAACCCGACACGCTCTCCAGGCTCCTGGCAGAGGTGGGGCCCCGGCGTCCGGCCCTGGCCGATGTGCCTCCCGCGGGCGTGCGCCTGGCCGGGCTGCTGTCACTGATGGAACGCCTGTACCTTGCCCAGCGCTATGCCGACATCCTGGAACTGCTGCCCGAGCTGGAAGGGACATGGCGCAGTCTCGGCCGCGAGGCCGGCCCAGCGTCGGCGCGCGCCGCGGCCACGGCCTTGGTCCAGGGACACCCGGAGTAACGACCACGGCGGCGCGCGCCACGCCCGGCGCCATTTGCGGGTGGCGGCCTTCGGCCGGTGCCGCCCCCGCTTGCTCCATCGCACGGGATGGCCGTCGCCGAGAGCGCTACGTCTGTTCGTCACGAGGTCGGTACGGTCTTCAGCTGGCCTGTGTCAGCGCCGCACCCTTCTCGGCGATGCGGGCGAGCAGCTTGTTCCAGGACTTGATGAAGGCCTGCGCGCCTTCATGCTGCAACTGCACCGCCAGTTCATCGATATCGATTCCGGCATCCGCGAAGCGTGCGAGCATTGCCCGGGCCTGATGGTCGTCCCCGTCCAGCCTGCGGTCGACAACGCCGTGCTTCGAGAAGGCGATGAGTGTCTTTTCAGGGAGGGTGTTGATGGTCTGTGGCGCGGCCAGCGCCTCCACGTACAGGGTCTCGGAGGCGTCGGGGTCCTTCGTGCCCGTGCTCGCCCAGAGCAGCCGCTGGGGCGACGCCCCTGCCTCGGCAAGCCGACGCCAGCGCGCGGATGACAGGAGTTCGCGATAGGCCTTATAGGTGCTTTCGCCGATCGCGATGCCCAGCCGGTTCTGGAGGTCCGTCGGGACCCTGTCCCTGACCGCGGTATCCCAGCGGCTGATGAACAGGGAGGCGACGGAGCCGACACGGGGGTCGCGTCCCGCCTCCAGCCGTCGCTCGATGCCGCGCAGGTAGGCCTCCGCGGCCTGCAGATAGTGCTCGCGCGAAAACAGCAGGGTGACGTTGACCGGAATGCCGTTGAAGATGGATTCCTCGATCGCCGGAATGCCCTCCGGGGTACCCGGAATCTTCACGAACAGGTTGTCGCGATCGGCCTGTTGATGAATCTGGCGCGCGGCCTCGATGCTGCCCGCCGTGTCCGCGACAAGCAGTGGCGAGATCTCCATCGAGACCCAGCCGTCGACCTGGCCGCTGGCGTCGAAGACGGGCCGGAACAGATCGGCGGCGCGCCGCAGGTCTTCAAGGGCCAGTTCGATGAACAGGGACTCCTCGGATTCGGCTGCCCCGGCCTTCTCGCGGATGCAGGCGTCGTAGGTCTCCCCGTTGCCGATCGCGGCGTCGAAGATGCTTGGATTGGAGGTCAGCCCGGTGATCGAGTCGTCGTCGATGTAACGGCGCAGGGTACCGTTGTCGAGCATGTCGCGCGTGATGTTGTCCAGCCACAGGCTCTGTCCCAGGTCTTGCAGTTCGCGGGTCGGTTTCATCATTTCTCCTCGGGCCATGGTGATGGGCGTGCGTATTCGGGCAGCGTGCGGACCTTCCAGGACCACGGTACGGATGCGGCCCGAACGCGCACATACGCACTAGTGCGTAGTGTGGTCGAGGGCCCCTGCGGGCACCATGTTCGGGAACAGGGCGGGTCTGGCCCGTTCGTGTCGCGACACGTCGAGGGCGGGGCGCGTCCGTGGTCATCACCGGCGCGTGACGCCGGTCCCGCAGGTCGCACGCAGCGAGCCGCCCCCGCTCCCGAACGATCCCGAACAACAGGAGAGTCCCATGCAACTTGGCATGATCGGTCTGGGAAGAATGGGTGCCGACATGGTGCGCCGACTGCAGCGTGACGGTCATCAGTGCGTTGTCTTCGACCAGTCTCCGGACGCGGTGGAGGCCCTGGCGGGGGAGGAGGCCGTCGGCGCTTCCTCTCTGTCCGATCTGGTGGCACGGCTGGAAGGCCCCCGAGTGATCTGGATGATGATTCCCAGTGTGTTCGTGGAGCCGCTGATCGGGGATCTCCGGCCCCTGATCGAGGCCGGAGACATCCTCGTGGATGGCGGCAATTCCTACTATGTCGACGACATCCGCATTGCGCAGGAGCTTGCGGAACAGGGCGTGCATTTCGTCGATTGCGGTACCAGCGGTGGTGTCAAGGGCCTGGAACGCGGCTACTGCCTGATGATCGGCGGGCCGGAGCCGGCGGTGACCCATCTCGACCCCGTGTTCCGGACGCTGGCGCCGGGCATGGGTGACATCCCGCGGACACCGGGGCGGGAGCGGATCG
>NZ_JAWLHP010000011.1:26925-37531 GCF_041690275.1 Thioalkalivibrio sp. | reverse complement strand
GCGGGCCGGAGCCGGCGGTGACCCATCTCGACCCCGTGTTCCGGACGCTGGCGCCGGGCATGGGTGACATCCCGCGGACACCGGGGCGGGAGCGGATCGGCGGGACCGCCGAGCAGGGCTATCTGCACTGCGGGCCGAGCGGTGCCGGCCACTTCGTGAAGATGGTGCACAACGGGATCGAATACGGGCTGATGGCGGCCTACGCGGAGGGCATGAACATCCTCGCGCACGCGAACGTGGGGAAGCGGGAACAGGTCCGGGACGCGGAGACCGCGCCCTTGCGCAATCCCGAGGATTTCCAGTTCGATCTGAATCTTCGGGACATCGCCGAGGTATGGCGGCGGGGCAGCGTGGTCTCCTCCTGGCTGCTGGACCTCAGCGCGGCGGCACTGGCGCGGGATCCCGCGCTGAGGGACTTCGAGGGCCGGGTCTCGGATTCCGGCGAGGGGCGTTGGACGATCCGGGCGGCGGTCGATCAGGCCGTGCCGACACCGGTGCTGACCACTGCGCTCTATTCGCGCTTCCGCTCCCGCGGCGAGGCGGAGTTTGCCGACAAGCTGCTGTCCGCGATGCGGTTCCAGTTTGGTGGCCACGAGGAGATGGCGGGGGACTGAGCATCTGCCCGAGACGGAGGCTGCACGAGGCCGGCATTGGCTTCGGAACCGGCATTGGCCTTATGCTGTCGAACCAGTGTTCGGCGCGTCGGCATGCCATGATACTGATTGAATCCCTTGGACCCGCCAGGGAGAGTGTCGTCAAGCTCTTCGAGGAGCTCTACGACCCGGCCCTGCTGATCGATCCGGAAAAGGGAGTCTTCGTGGGCGCCAACAGCGCGGCCTGCGAGTTCCTCGGCTACAGCCCCGAGGAACTGGCTGCGCTGAGTCCGACGGAGATTCACCCGCACGAGATCCCGCGGCTGGATGCCTTCCTGTTCGCGGTTCGGGAGCAGGGCCGCTGGAAAGCGGACGACCTTTCCTGTCGGACCAAACTCGGGCACCTGGTTCCCGCCCAGGTACGCGCGACGCTGGTGCACATATCCGATCGCGAGTACGTGCTGTCGGTGGTACACGACCGCCGCGAGGCCGAATTGGCCGAGCTGGGTCGGTCGATCCGCAAGCTCACCCATGACCTGCGCAACACCATGGTCTCCTCCCGGCTGATGAGCGACCGGTTGCGCCGGCACGAGGATCCACTGGTCAGGCAGAGTGCGGACCTGATTGCCAGATCGGTGGATCGTGCCGTCCGGATGTGCCAGCAGACGCTCGAGGTGGGCAGCGCTCGGGAGGGCAGCCCCCGGCGCGAACGCTTCATGCTCTCCGACCTGATGGCCGAGCTGAATGCCGCGATCGGACCGCGCGAGGTGGCGCGGGCGGAGATGGAGTCTCCGAACGCCGAAGAAATCGAACTGGATGCCGACTTCGACCAGGTCTTCCGGATCCTGACGAACCTGATACGCAACGCAATCGCCGCTGGCAGCCGCCACATCCGCGTCATCGGCTCCCGAGAGGGCAACCGGACCGTGATCGACTGCGAGGACGACGGACCCGGTCTCCCGGATTCCCTGCAGGGATGCCTGTTTGCCGAGAAGGGCACCGGTCGGGGTACCGGGGGCGCGGGACTCGGCCTCGCGATCGCCTGGGAACTCGCGCGCAACCACGGCGGTGACCTGATAATGCGCGAGACGGGCCCGACGGGCACCGTGTTCCGTCTGCTGTTGCCCGATCGGCCCGGCGTGCCGGAAGTCCCCGGGGATGCCGTGCTCTGAGCCGCGGCCGGGTCGGCCCGGCCGGCCGAAGATATCGGCCCGGAAGCCTCGCGCTCTATGGGTTATTACCAATGGTGGCCACCGCCGCTGTCGGGCATGCTTCCAGTGAACCATGTTCACCGGGAGGCGCCGGATGGAGAATCCAGGCGGGCACGAGACCCGCAGCGTCCTGCAGGAAGTCGCTGCCACCTTCGACGACCACGTTCCAAACCTGTATCGGATGCTTGCGCGCAGCCAGGTCGCCCTGACCGCCTTCGTGCGCTTCGAGGATATCCTCGAACGCCACGGACGCCTCAGCCGGGACGAGCAGGCCATCGTCGCCCTCGAGGTGGCGATGAGCAACCGGTGCAATTATTGCCGTGGCGTGATGTCACGCGAGGCGCGGGAGGCCGGGGTCACCGGTGATACCGTGACCGCCGTGCTGCATGGCCTCGAGCCGATGGAACCGCGCTACCGTTTTCTGGTGGACGCAACGCGCCGACTGATTGCGGATTCCGGCAATCTCGGCCAGGCTGAGGTCGTGCTGTTCGAGGAGCGGGGCATACCCTTCGACGAACTGCTGGAGATCGTCTCGATCATCGCCGCCTTTACGCTGGCGACCTATGCCAACAACCTTTCGCGCACCCGCGTCGATCCCGAGTACCGCTGAATCGGTTGCCGTGTGCAAGGAAGGCCGATTCGATCGCGGGATGATCCCGGGTGGCATGGGGTCGCGGCCCTGCGGCGATGCTCACCGCGGACCCGCGTATGCACTTGTCGTGCATGCACCGCCGCTCGGATGAACCCCTCCCTTGTGGGATCCCGGGGCGAAGCCGGCTGCTGCTGTCTTCGTGGTAACCCGTATGTTCCTTCTCGGCCAGCGGCGCTAGCCTGAACTGAGAGTGCGCGGGCCCCGGCAGTCGGGGCCCCGCGTGAACCGCGGGTGCGGGCCTGAATGATCGAGCCGGAGGGATGGCATGTACGTCGGATTCCTGGTGTTTGTGGGGGCCGCGCTGCTGCTGCTCGCGTTTTTGGGGTGGCTCTGGACGCCGGCGCTCTGGTCGGGGGTGGTGATCGTCCCGCTGCTGGCCCTGGGGTTCTACGATCTCCTGCAGCCGCGCCACTCGATCCGGCGCAATTTTCCTCTGCTGGGCCGCGGCCGCTGGATGATGGAGGCGGTCCGGCCGTTCATGCGCCAGTACTTCGTGGAGTCGGACACCGACGGTGCGCCGATCAACCGCATGTTCCGCAGCATCGTGTACCAGCGGGCCAAGGGCGAACTGGAGACGGTACCCTTCGGTACCCGGGTGAACGTCTATCGCGACGGCTACGAATGGGTCGGCCACTCGGTGGCGGCGATCCGCGCCTCCGACGTGCTCGACCTGCGGGTCGACGTCGGTGGCCCGGAATGCACCCGGCCGTACCGCGCCAGCATCCTGAACATCTCGGCGATGAGTTTCGGTTCGCTCAGCCGCAATGCGATCCTGGCCCTGAACCGGGGAGCATCAATCGGCGGATTTGCCCACAACACGGGCGAGGGCGGCCTGGCACCGTATCATCTGGAGCACGGCGGCGATCTGGTGTGGCAGATCGGCACCGGCTACTTCGGCTGCCGGGATAGGCGCGGTCGCTTCTCCCCCGAGGCCTTCGCGGAAAAGGCGGCTCTTCCGACCGTGCGGATGATCGAGATCAAGCTCTCGCAGGGCGCGAAGCCCGGACACGGCGGCATCCTTCCGGCCGAGAAGAACACCCCGGAGATCGCCGCGATACGCGGCGTGGAGCCCGGCACCACGGTGGATTCGCCGCCCGTGCACAGCGCCTTCGATTCGCCGATCGGCCTGTTGGAATTCGTCGCCCGGCTGCGCGAACTCTCCGGCGGGAAGCCCGTCGGTTTCAAGCTGGCGATCGGGCGTGAGAGCGAATTCGTCGCGATCTGCAAGGCGATGGTGGCAACCGGCATCCTGCCGGACTTCATTACCGTGGACGGCGGAGAGGGCGGCACCGGCGCCGCGCCGCTCGAGTACACGAACTCGGTAGGCATGCCGCTGCGCGAGGCGGTGGCCTTCGTTGACGACTGCCTGACCGGGTTCGGCGTCCGCGGGTCGATCCGGGTGATCGTCTCCGGAAAGGTGCTTACGGCCTTCCACCTGGTGAAGAACCTCGCGGTCGGGGCCGACCTCTGCAACAGCGCCCGTGGCATGATGCTCGCGCTCGGGTGCGTGCATTCGCTGATCTGCAACACCAACCACTGCCCTTCCGGCGTGGCGACGCAGGATCCGCGGCTGTATCGGGGTCTTGTCGTGACCGACAAGGCGGCACGGGTTGCGCAGTTTCACCAGAAGACGGTGCATGCCACCGCCGAGCTGATCGCCTCCGCGGGCCTGTTCCACACCTCGGAACTCAACCGTACCCACATCTTCCGCCGGGTCGATCAATTCCAGGTCAGGCGTTACGACGAGATCTTCCCCTATGTGGCGTCGGGAGCGCTTCGCGACCCGGCAACGGCGCCGGCTGCATTGGCGATGCATCTCGAGGAGGCCGATCCCGAACGATTCATGCCGCGCTACTGCCTGACGAGGACAGACGATCCCTGCGGGGATCCACACCGCCCGTGCGAGACACGGGAATACGAGGGGATAGACCGCTTATGAAGGCATCCGATCTGTTCGTGAAGGCCCTCGAGTCCGAGGGTGTCGAGTACGTCTTCGGGATTCCGGGCGAGGAGAACCTGGATCTGCTGGAATCGCTCCGGAAGTCGTCGATCCGTCTGGTCCTGACCCGGCACGAGCAGGCCGCCGGGTTCATGGCGGCGACCTATGGGCGCCTCAGCGGAAGGACCGGCGTCTGCCTGTCCACGCTCGGGCCGGGGGCCACCAATCTGGTCACGGCCGCCGCCTACGCCCAGCTGGGGGCGATGCCGATGCTGATGATCACCGGCCAGAAGCCGATCAAGGCAAGCAAGCAGGGCGAGTTTCAGATCCTGGAAGTGGTCGACATGATGCACCCGATCACCAAGTACACCCGGCAGATCAGCAGCGGGGCCAACATCCCCGCCCGCGTGCGCGAGGCCTTTCGGCGCGCCGAGGACGAGCGCCCCGGGGCGGTTCACCTCGAGCTGCCGGAGGACATCGCCCGCGAGGAGACCGACGCACCGGTGCTTCCGCGCAGCCGCTTCGAGACGCCGTGCGCCAGCGAGGGGTCGATCAGGGCCGCGATGGAGATGATCGAGGCCGCCCGCCGTCCGCTGCTGCTGATCGGCGCCGGCGCAAACCGGCGGCAGACCTGTCGCGCGCTGCCTGCCTTCGTCGAGTCCACCGGAATTCCCTTTTTCAGCACCCAGATGGGCAAGGGCGTGGTCGATGAACAGCATCCGCTCTTCCTCGGCAATGCCGCGGTGTCGGGCGACGACTTCCTGCACCGGGCGGTGGAATCGGCGGACCTGATCATCAACGTGGGCCACGACGTGGTGGAGAAGCCGCCGTTCATCATGGGCCAGCCGGAGAACGCGCCGCCGCACGTCGAAGAGGCTGCCCGGGCGGGCGAGGCGCGGGTGATCCACGTGAACTACGTGACCGCCTCCGTGGATGCGGTATATCACCCGCACCAGGGCGTGATCGGCGACATTGCCGACAGCGTCGAGCGCCTGACGGCGGCCGTCAGGCCGCAGGCACACTGGGATTTCGGCCGGTTCATGGAGGTGAAGGGGCACCTCGACGCGCATCTGGAAGAGGGTGCCGATGACGGCCGCTTCCCGGTCTATCCGCAGCGGCTGGTGGCCGATATCCGCGCAACACTGCCCGAAGAGGGGATCGTTGCGCTGGACAACGGGATCTACAAGATCTGGTTCGCTCGCAACTACCGCGCCCGCCAGCCGAACACGGTGCTGCTCGACAACGCACTCGCCTCGATGGGCGCGGGTCTGCCCTCGGCGATGGCGGCGAAGATGGTGCATCCGGAACGGCCGGTGATCGCCGTCTGCGGCGATGGCGGCTTCATGATGAACTCGCAGGAACTCGAGACCGCGGTGCGCCTCAGGCTCGACCTCGTGGTGGTGGTCCTGCGCGACGACGCCTACGGCATGATCCGCTGGAAGCAGGCGGCGATGGGTTTCGACGATTACGGCCTGGTCTACGGGAATCCGGACTTCGTGCGCTATGCCGAGGCCTACGGGGCGCGGGGGCACCGCGTGGAGTCCGCGGAGGCCCTGCGGCCGCTGCTCGAATCCTGCGTGGCCGCGCCGGGGGTACATGTGATCGACGTGCCGGTGGACTACAGCGACAACGACCGGATCCTGAACGAGGACATCAAGGCGCGCAGCCGGGCGATCTGACACCGGTGCGTGCCGCAAGGAGCGGCCCATGACAGATTTCTTCCCTTCGCTGATGGCCGCCGACAGTGGTCCGGCTGGCCGGATGCCCGTGCTCGCACCCTATGACGAGTCCACGATCGCCGAGGTCGAGACGGTCGGAGAGGAGGCCGTGGACGCCGCGCTGGCGGTGGCGCACCGGCTGTTCCGGGACCGGCGCGGCTGGCTGCCGTTGCACCGACGGATCGAGATCCTCGAGCGAACCGCGGCGCTCCTTTCGGAGCAGGCCGATTTCCTGGCGTTGGAGGCGGCCCGCGAGGGCGGCAAGCCACTGCCTGACTCGCGCGTCGAGATGACCCGCGCGATCGACAGCGTCCGCCTCTGCGTCGATGCCCTGCGCGCGGACGGGGGCGAGGTCGTCCCGATGGGCCTCAATCCGGCCTCGGCCGGACGGCAGGCCTTCACGCTGCCCGAGCCGATCGGCGTGGTGGTGGCGGTCAGCGCCTTCAATCACCCGCTGAACCTGATTGCGCACCAGGTGGCCCCGGCCGTGGCCGCCGGCTGTCCCGTGATCGTGAAGCCGGCCGAGGCCACGCCGCTGTCCTGTTTCCGCCTGGTGCGCATCCTCCACGAGGCGGGTCTGCCGGAGCCATGGTGCCAGGCGCTGGTGACGCGGGATGTCGATGTGGCCACGCGGCTGGTGACCGATCCGCGGGTCGGCTTTCTGAGCTTCATCGGCAGTGCGGAGGTGGGCTGGAGGCTGCGTTCCCTGGTCGCCCCGGGGACCCGCTGCGCGCTGGAGCACGGCGGCGCGGCGCCCGTGATCGTGGCCGCGGACGCGGATCTCGACAACGCGGTCCCGAAGCTGCTGAAGGGCGGCTTCTACCACGCCGGGCAGGTCTGCGTGTCGGTGCAGCGGGTCTTCGCGCATCGCGATCGGGTGGAGGAACTCGGCAACCGGCTCGCCGCTGGCGCCGAACGCCTGCGCATTGGTGATCCGACGCGCGCGGATGTCGATGTCGGGCCGCTGATCCGGGGGACCGAGGTCGGTCGCGTCGACGAGTGGGTGCAGGAGGCGGTCGCAGGTGGTGGCAGGCTGCTGTCGGGGGGCGAGGCGCGATCGGCGACCACCTACGCCTGCACCGTGTTGCGTGACCCGCCGGCACGGGCCCGTGTGAGTACCGACGAGGTCTTTGGTCCGGTGGTCGCCGTCTACGGCTACGATGACCTGGACGATGCCGTCGCGCGGGCGAACGGTCTGCCCTGGGCCTTCCAGGCCGCGGTCTTCACGCGCGACCTCGACACCGCGCGCGCCGCCGCCCACGCCCTGGATGCCTCCGCGGTGATGATCAACGACCACACCGCCTTCCGCGTCGACTGGATGCCGTTCGCCGGCCTGCGCCAGTCGGGCCTCGGCGTCGGCGGCATCCCCTACACCCTGCGCGACATGCAGATCCGAAAGCTGATCGTCACCGCGTGACTGGGGGTCGGGCCAGCGCAACCCACGGTTTTTGCGCAGTAGAGGTCCTTGTTTCGAGGGCTTCTCAGCCCTTCGAGGGCCATTTTTGGCGTTGAAGACTCGCGTTTGACGTGAAAGTCCGCCATTTCTCCCCTCCCCCGCAGGCGGGGAGGGAGATTTTTATCGTCGGGGTAGCGGGCCGCCATCACAGTTAACGTGAGAGAACACGGTGTGCGCGTCGGCGACCAACAGGGCGGAAGGCGTAGGGTGGGCCAAGCGCAGCGGGCCCACCATCTTGGCCGTGGCGGTTTGTGGTGGGCACACTTCGTTTTGCCCACCCTACGCCGGTTTCATGGTCGGGGTGGCACCGTGCCATCAGAGTTAGCGAAAAACCCTCCCCCGCAGGCGGGGAGGGAGATTTTTATCGTCGGGGTAGCGGGCCGCCATCACAGTTAACGTGAGAGAACACGGTGTGCGCGTCGGCGACCAACAGGGCGGAAGGCGTAGGGTGGGCCAAGCGCAGCGGGCCCACCATCTTGGCCGTGGCGGTTTGTGGTGGGCACACTTCGTTTTGCCCACCCTACGCCGGTTTCATGGTCGGGGTGGCACCGTGCCATCAGAGTTAGCGAAAAACCCTCCCCCGCAGGCGGGGAGGGGGTTCAGCCCTCGGGCGGGCACTGGGGCATCAGGCGGTGACCTTGCTCACACCTGTCGCGGAACCCACGAGCATGATGTCGGCGGGACGGCGCGCGAACAGGCCGTTGGTCACGACGCCGGCGACGTGGTCGATTTCGCCCTCCAGTTCCACCGCGTTCATGATCCGCAGGCCGTGCACATCCAGGATCACGTTGCCGTTGTCCGTGCGGAAGTCTTCGCGCAGCACCGGGTTGCCGCCCATCGCGGCGAGGGTGCGTGCGACGTGGCTGCGGGCCATCGGGATCACCTCCACCGGCAGCGGAAAGGCACCAAGGTAGTCGACCTGCTTGGTCTCGTCGATCACGCAGATGAAGGTCTCCGACGCGGCGGCGACGATCTTCTCGCGCGTCAGCGCGCCGCCACCACCCTTGGTCAGGTGCAGGTGGTTCGTGGCCTCGTCCGCGCCATCCACGTAGATCGGGAGTGGCCCGGCGGCGTTCAGGTCGAGCACCTCGATGCCGTGGCTGCGCAACCGCCCGGCGCTGGCCTCGCTGGACGCGACCGCGCCGTCGATCCTGCCCTTCATCTTCGCCAGCGCGTCGATGAAGTGATTGGCGGTCGAGCCCGTGCCGACGCCGACGATCCAGCCGCTCTGCACGTATTCAAGGGCCGCTTCGGCGACGGCCTTCTTCATTTCGTCCTGTGTCATGTTTTTTCCGGAGGTGTTTGAAACCGTGTGAGGATACCCAGCGCCGGTGCGGGTGTCCAAGCGGTGCGCTCGAGGGTCGTCGATGTCGGGGCGCCGCCGCGCCGTGGTATCTTCCGCGCATGGCCTACCCCTATCTGGAAAAGATCCTGACTGCGTCCGTGTACGACGTGGCCCGGGAGACGCCGCTCGAGATGATGCCGACGCTGTCGCAGCGGATCGGCTCTTCGGTGTGGCTGAAGCGCGAGGATCTGCAGCCGGTGTTCTCGTTCAAGCTGCGCGGCGCCTACAACCGGATCGCGCAACTGACGGCGTCCGAGCGGGCTCGCGGCGTGATCGCGGCCTCGGCCGGCAACCATGCCCAGGGGGTCGCGCTGGCGGCCTCCAGGCTGGGCATCAAGGCGGTGATCGTGATGCCGGTCACGACGCCGCGGATCAAGGTGCAGGCCGTGCAGCGATTCGGGGGGCGCACCGTGCTCCACGGTGACTCCTTCGACGAGGCCTCCGCGCATGCGCTGACGCTGCAGGAGAAACACGGCTATGTCTTCATCCATCCCTTCGATGACCCCGCGGTGATTGCCGGACAGGGTACGGTGGCGATGGAGCTCCTGCGCCAGCACCCGGGGCCGCTGGACGCCGTGTTCGTCTGTGTCGGCGGTGGCGGCCTGCTGGCGGGAATGGCGACCTACATCAAGCGTCTGCGGCCCGAGATCCGGGTGATCGGCGTGGAGCCCGAGGACGCGCCGTCCATGTACGAGGCACTGCGCCGCAAGCGGCGCGTCGTGCTGGACCAGGTTGGCATCTTTGCCGACGGCGCGGCCGTGCGGCAGGTCGGCAAGGAGACCTTCCGGCTCGCGCGCAAGTTCGCCGACGAGATCCTGCTGGTCGATACCGACGAGATCTGTGCCGCGATCAAGGACATCTTCGACGACACGCGTGTGGTCGCGGAGCCCGCGGGCGCGCTCTCGGTGGCGGGCCTCAAGAAGTACGTGGAGCGCGAAGGTCTGCAGGGGGGGCGGTTCGGCGCGGTGCTGAGCGGCGCCAACATGAACTTCGACCGACTGCGGCACGTGGCGGAGCGCGCGGAGATCGGCGAGCGCAGGGAGGCGGTGTTCGCGGTCACCATTCCCGAGCAACCTGGCAGCTTCCGCAGGTTCTGCAGGGCGATCGGCAAGCGCGGCATCACCGAATTCAACTACCGCTACTCGGACGAGACCGACGCCCACGTCTTTGTCGGGCTGAAGCTGGAGCGCGGCGATGCCGAGAAGCAGGAGGTGCTGGAGCGGCTGAAGGCCGAGGGCTACCCGCTGCTCGATATGACGGACAACGAGGTTGCGAAGCTGCATCTGCGTCACATGGTGGGCGGCCACGCCAGTCACGTGAAGAACGAGAGCCTGTACCGTTTCGAGTTCCCGGAGCGGCCGGGGGCCCTGCTGCATTTCCTCACCCGCATGGGCGCGGACTGGAACATCAGCCTGTTCCACTACCGCAATCACGGCGCCGCCTATGGACGGGTGCTGGTGGGCATACAGGTGCCGGAATCCGACAGCGCGCGGTTCCGCGCCTTCCTGAAGGACATCGGGTACCCGTGGTGGGAGGAGACGGATAACCCGGCGTATCCGTTGTTCCTGCGCTGAGCCTGGCTGGCGCCCCATGGTGTGCATGGTGCCGGGCCTCGCCTCAGTGGGAGGCGGGCCGGCTCGGCAATCCGGCGCCGGGGAATACCGGCGAGGGGCTGTCCTCCCACGGCGGCCG
>NZ_JAWLHP010000011.1:23196-26825 GCF_041690275.1 Thioalkalivibrio sp. | reverse complement strand
TCGTTGTAGGCGGCGTCAATCGTGACGATGGTCTTTTCCACGAGACGGAAGCCCTCGACCGGGGCATCGTCCTTCATGTATTTCAGTCGCAGCGGTCCGATGGCCTTCACCGCCACCGCCCGCTCGAGTTCGGTGCCGGGGGAGTCGGCGCCGGCGCCGTCCATCAGCGCCGTGAGTATCTCCGCGACGATCGGGTCGCTGTGGCTGCCGTCGCGGGCCTTGTTCAGGGTCTCGGCGGCGTCGCCGTCGAGAAAGTCCCGCTCCATCTGATCGTCGAGGTAGTTCAGCAGTTGTTCCAGGGTCATGGGTTGGTCTCCTCCATGTCGGTCATGGGTTGGGGCCGGCTCCCTCCCCAGCCCATCCCCGCAGGGGGTGGAGGGGCTTGCTCTCTCCCGCAGACGAAGCCGGGGAGCGGAGGGCGGGATGCCGGGGGCAGAGCGGGGGGTGAGGGTTCGGCGGCGGGCCGTCGCTCGCGTCATCATTTTGCCAGCCAGTCGCGGTTGAGGTCGATGTCGCAGGCCTCTTCCACGCGCCTGAGATAGTAGAGCATGTCCACTGGCAGATTGATGCCATCGTGCATCTGCAGCGGGTACAGGTCGGCGGCGAGGAGACAGTCGGCGATGCTGAGGCGACCGACGTAGAAGCGCTCGCCGGCAAGGTGCCGGGCCAGATCCGGGAGACGCGACAGGCGGCTGAACTGATTGAAGCCGTCGTAGCGGTCGTTCGCGAGCTCCTCCAGCGTCATTCCGAAGCGGTGTCGAACGCCGGCCTTGAAGTCGTCGAGTGCCTCGGTGTCGTCGCCGATGCCATGGAAACCGGGAGCGAGCGGCGCGTAGAGTCGCTCCAGCACCGCGTCGACCCGGGTCCGCCAGTCCAGCAGCGCGGCCCAGGCGGCATCGTCGATCACCCGGTCGCGCAGGGGCGGCTCGCCTGGCAGCAGGCGGTCGATCTCCGCGAGCACGTCGATGCTGTTGGTGTGCAGCCTTCCGTCCGCCGAGCGCAGCACCGGAGATTGCCTGGCGATGCCGAGGTCGAAGAAGGTCTCGTCGTCGAACCAGTCAAGGGTCTTCAGATCCAGTGGCACCCGTTTCGCGCCAAAGGCGAGCCGCAGGCGCTGGGCCCTGGGGTCGTGGGCGAAGTGGTAGAGGGTATGCATGCGGTTCCGCGAGCGCGTTATCGCAGGCCTCGGGAGAGCGGCCCCCGTGGCAGCGGCCTCCGTGGGAGCGGCCTCTGGCGGCGATGAGGCCGTGCGGGATCGCGGCCAGAGGCCGCTCCCACGAGGAGCGCTCCCACGGAGGCCCCCCCTATGGGGGAGGTCGTCAGGGGGCGGGTGGTCATGGCTGGGGTCGGTGGGCGTGACCCAGGATGAAATCCCACTGCGACTCGGTGATCGGCATGATCGAAAGGCGGTTGCCGCGCCGTACCAGCGGGCAGTCCTCGAGCTCGGGCTGTTCCTTCAGCCAGGTCAGCGGAATCACCTCGTCGAACTTCTCTTCAAAGGCGACGTCCACGCGATACCAGCGGGGGTTGTCCGGATCGCTCTTGGGGTCGTAGTACGTGTGTTCGGGATCGAAGGCCGCGTCGTCCGGGTAGCCCTCCCGGTGGATGCGCATGATGCCGACGATGCCCGGCACCTTGGTGTTCGAGTGATAGAAGAAGGCGCGGTCTCCCTTCTTCATTTCGTCGCGCATCATGTTCCGCGCCTGGTAGTTGCGCACCCCCTCCCAGGGCTCCACGCCGACGCGTTCGAGGTCGTCGATGCCGAAGACATCGGGTTCCGATTTCAGCAGCCAGTAAGACATCGGGATTCCTTGCGAGCCTGTGGGGCGATGCCGGATGCGGCAGCGCCTTTGTACCAGAAAGCAGCGCCGGCCGGGCCGAAATCCGTGCCGGGCGGGCAGGAAATTGGGCCCTGGTCCCGGCTCGGATCTTGGTCTTTTGCGATGTGCGCCGGGCGGTGGGTGCGCTGCGCTTCACCCACCCTGCGACCCCGTTGCGACGCTCAGGGCACTAGCGCGCGCGGCGGAACCAGGACAGGCCGCCTTCGGTGATCACGCCGTCCAGTGGCACGTCCCAGGCCTGTCGCTCCAGTCGCGGGACCTGCTGGAAGGCGTGGGCAATGCCGATCAGCCGCGGACGCGGCGTCCCGACGAGGCGGCGCGGCGCGAAGTAGCGGTCGTAGTAGCCGCCGCCCATCCCGAGGCGGTGCCCGTTGGAATCGAAGGCCACCAGGGGCAGCAGCACGACGTCGAGTTCGCGGCGCCAGACGCGGGGCGCGCCCGGGCAGGGCTCTTGAATGCCGAAGGCGTTGTGGCAGAGACGATCTCCGGGAGACCAGGCCCGGAAATGCATGTGCCCCGGGCGGTGCCGCTCGAGCACTGGCATCGCGACACGGACGCCCAGCGTGGCCTGGCGTGCCAGCAGCCCGGTCAGATCGATTTCACCGCGGATTCCGAAATAGCCCGCCAGGGTCCGCGGGCCGAGGATGCGCAGGCAGCGCAGGGCGTGCCCGGCGATCGCGGCCGAGTTTGCGCGGAGTGTCGCGCTGGACAGGCGGGCACGCCTCCGGCGCATCTGCAGACGCGTCACAAGGGGCGCCTCGACCGGGACGGAGGGTGGGTGTTCGGGCATCAGGAAGGGGGGCGTGCACCGCGTTCGCCGTGGTGGCCTTCGACCTTGAACCAGCGGTTCAGGTGGGAGGAGGCTTCGGGTTTACAGGCTTTCCGCACGGGGCGGACATGCTCAACCACCCGAAAGCTCTACAGTCCCGTGGTTGACGATTAGGCTCAAGGGTACCACCCAGCCACTCACCAACGCCGCAGACGCACGCCCGAATTCATATTATGGGCCATTCGTGCCGTCGCGTGCAGTTTCCCCCAATTTTTTTTCCACCGCGTCTGCCAGTGCCTGCAGGCGATCCGGTGTCCGCACCTGGAGACGTTCCAGGTCGCGGCTGCATACCAGCATCTCGTGCGCGAGGTTCAGGGCCACCATCACCGCGATGCGGTCCACCCCGACCACCCGGCCGGCATCGCGAACGGTCCGCATGCGCTCGTCGAGCAGGTTGGCCGACGCGAAGAGATCGGCGCGTTCCTCGGGCGGACAGGCGATCTGGTACTCCTTGCCCAGGATGTTGACGCGTACGGGCTCTGCGGGTCGGTTCATTCGGGATGCTCCATGGTGCGCAGGCGGGCGATCATGCCCTCGACGCGGTGCCGGGCCTGTTCCGTGCGTTCCTTGGCGGCGGAGCGATCCGCACGCAACTGGCGGAGCTGCTCATGGAGCAGCCGGTTTTCCTCGTGCAGGGCCGAGCAGCGCTCCAGCAGGCGGGAGACCTGCGTCTCCAGCCGTTCGACGGCGGCGTCCACCCCGGCGGGCTTCGTGGTGTCCATTGCGTATTCGGCCCCCGATTCATGGCATTAGCAGAGGATAATGGTTCCGAGTCTAGGAGTGGCGACAGGCAAGCGTCAACTGAGCCGATCGCCGGAGCGTAGGGTTGATTGGCACCGAGGCGCCATCGAGAGATGATCTGGGGGCAAGAATGGCGCGTAATCTCGCCGATTCGGCGCCGGTGATGGTCGCTCTGAGGTCTGGCTTGCTGTGGGAGCGGCCTCCGTGGGAGCGGCCTC
>NZ_JAWLHP010000011.1:12081-23096 GCF_041690275.1 Thioalkalivibrio sp. | reverse complement strand
GTGGGAGCGGCCTCTGGCCGCGATGGCCCTGGGCAGTCGAGCCAACGCGGTATCGCGGCTGGAAGCCGCTCCCACGCCGTGGGGGCGGCCTCCATGGGAGCGGCCTCTGGCCGCGATGGCCCTGGGCGGTCGAGCCAACGCGGTATCGCGGCTGGAAGCCGCTCCTACGCCATGGAAGCGGCCTCGGTGGGAGCGGCCTCTGGCCGCGATGGCCCTGGGCACCCAACACAACGCCGTATCGCGGCTGGAAGCCGCTCCTACGCCGAGAGGGCTCGCCTCCCTCGGCGATTCGGCGCCGGGGATGATTGCCCTTGGTGCCACCGCACGATCCGCGTCCTCCGATGTCACTGATGTCGGGCGGTTGCGGGGGTTGCGCTCCGCGGCCAAAATGAACGCGGCGGGAGTCCGCACTCCTCGGGGAATCATTATGAGCGACATTCCTCCACCCGGTCCCGATGCCACGATCGTCGAGTCGGTGGCGCACAATGGCAAGCCCTGTCGGGTGGTCGACAACACCGGGACCATCGAGCGCGCGGAACTGGAGCGGCTGCTGGCCGATCTGATCAGGGAACGCCACTTCGGCCTGCGCGCGCTCTCGGCGAAGGGAAGCAATTCGATCCGGCTGGGCGAGCCCGATTTCACGCACATGCAGTTCGGAGACCGCATCTACCGCATGTTGCTGTTCCCCTACGAAGCACGTCTGGAGACCTTCTGATGTCCGCATTGAAACCGGAAGCCGAGCGGCTGGACGCGTTGCTGCACTCGGCGGGTCTGGCCTGCGGCGCCTCCACGGCGCATGGCGTGCTGTCCGGCTGCCTGGTCGCGGATGACAGCCTTTCGGCGGCTCGACTCGCAAGGGCGCTCGGTGAGCGTCATCCGGCCCCCGGGCACGATGAGGCCGCGCTGCAGGCGGCGATCGAGGAAATCCGGCTGGACCTGCTGCGCGCGTTGAACGATCCGGATCTCGGCTTCGAGCCCCTGCTTTCGGAGGATGACGATCTCGCGCAGCGCAGCCATTCCCTTGGCCAGTGGGTGGACGGATTCCTCGGCGGATTGGGTCAGACGCCCCGGCTCGGCGGACTCAAGCCGTCCCCCGAGGCGGCCGAGATCCTGCGCGACTTCGCCGAGATCGCCCGGCTCGACCCGGAACCGGAGGACAGCGAGGAGAACGAGGAGGCCTTTGCCGAACTCGGCGAATACGTGCGCGTGGGAGTGCTGCTGCTGGCCGAGGAGCTGGCCCCGGAGCGGCCCCGGCAGCCGATACCGCTGCAATGAAGGCGCCCGCGATCAGCCTGAAGGCCTTCGCCCGCCGCCGCGAGCGGCTGATGCACGCCATCGGCGGCGACGCAATCGCGGTGATACCGGCCGCGACCGAGAGCCTGCGCAACCGGGATGTCGAGTACCCCTTCCGCCAGGACAGCGATTTCCTGTACCTGACCGGCTTCCCGGAACCCGACGCGGTCGCGGTGCTGGTGCCCGGACGGGAGGCCGGGGAGTACGTGCTGTTCTGTCGTGACCGTGACCCGGACATGGAGACCTGGAACGGCCGTCGCGCCGGTCCGGACGGCGCAGTGGCCGACTACGGGGCCGACTGCGCCTTCCCGATCGGCGACATCGGCGAGATCCTGCCCGGGCTGATGGAGAACCGCAGGGCGCTGTGCGCGCCGTTCGGGCACACCGAGGCGATGGACCAGCGCCTGTTCGGGTGGGTGAAGCAGGTGCGGGCGAAGGCGCGCTCCGGCGTGCGGGCACCCACCGAATTCGTCGCGCTGGAGCACCACCTGCACGAGCAGCGCCTGTTCAAGCAGGCGGACGAGCTGCGCATGATGCGCCATGCCGCCCGGATCTCCAGCCAGGCCCACGTGCGTGCGATGCAGGCCTGTCGCCCGGGCATGGCCGAGTTCGAGATCGAGGCCGAGCTCCTGCACGAGTTCCGGCGTTACGGGACCGAGCCGGCGTACCACTCCATCGTCGGGGGGGGCGAGAACGGCTGCATCCTGCACTACGTAGAGAACCGGAGCCGCCTGAAGGCGGGGGACATGCTGCTGATCGACGCCGGATGCGAGCATGGCGGATACGCCTCGGACATCACCCGCAGTTTTCCGGTGTCGGGACGTTTCGGACCCGCCCAGCGCGAGGTCCACGAGCTGGTCCTGGAGGCACAGGCCGCGGCCATTGCCAAGGCAGTGCCTGGCAACCACTGGAACGATCCCCACGACGCCGCGGTGGGTGTCCTCACCCGGGGCCTGAGGACGCTCGGGATACTCGCGGGCCGGCCGGCGGATCTGATCCGCAAGGAGGCCTACAAGCCCTACTACATGCACCGGACCGGTCACTGGCTGGGGCTGGACGTGCACGATGTCGGCGACTACCGGATCGGGGAGGTATGGCGACTGCTGGAGCCGGGCATGGTGATGACCGTCGAGCCCGGCCTCTATTTTGGTCCGCAGGCCCGGGCACCCAAGCGCTTTCGCGGGATTGGCATCCGCATCGAGGACGACGTCGCGGTGACCCGTTCCGGCAACGAAGTGCTGACCGAAGACTGCCCGAAGACCGTCGGCGAGATCGAGGCCTGCATGGCCGGGAGGATGGACCGGGCGGGAGCCGCCTGATGACGGCACGCAGGCGCAACTGCGACGTCGTGATCGTCGGCGGCGGGCCGGTTGGTGGCCTGCTGGCCTGCCTTCTGGCCCGTGGTGGTCTCGACGTGGCGCTGGCCGAGCGCGGGGCGGCGGACTCCGGCTACGGGGACGCGCGCGGGTACGCGCTCGCTGCCGGTACGGTCCGCCTGCTCGACGATGTCGGCTACTGGCAGCCGCTGGCACCGGAGGCCGAGCCGATCCTCGCGGTTCACGTGAGTCGTGAGGGCGGTTTCGGGAGCGTGGTGATGGATGCCGCGAGTCAGGGGGTTTCCGCTCTGGGACAGGTGGTGCCGGCCGCGCGCATCGGGGCGATGTTGGCGGAAGCGCTGGCGGCAACCGGTGTCGAGCGTCTGGATCAGACCCGGCTCGAGACCCTCGAGGCGGCGGGGGACGGGCGGCGCGAGGTGGTGCTCGCCGGCCCGGACGGACGCCATCGCCTTGCAGCCCGGCTCGTCGTGGCGGCCGACGGCACCGGATCGGCCACCCGGGCGGCGGCGGGGATCGAGGTGCGGCGGCGCCGGTATGCGGCCGACGCGCTGGTCTTCGATGTCCGGTCCACCCGGCCGCACGGCGGCAGGGCCTTTGAGCGTTTTACGCCAGAGGGTCCGCTGGCGTTGCTGCCGCAGCCCGGTGGGCGGCTCAATGTGGTGTGGGTCGCACCGCCCGAGACCTGCGATGAGCGGATCGCACTGTCCGATTCCGAGCGCATTGCGGCGCTGCAGGCCCGGTTCGGCTGGCGCCTCGGCCGGCTCCGCACCGCCGGCCCCGCAGCGCGGTTCCCGCTGGAGCTGGTGCGGGCGCGGCGCATGTACGACCAGCGGCTGGTACTGGCAGGGAATGCCGCGCATGGATTGCACCCGGTCGCGGGCCAGGGTCTGAACCTGTCTCTGCGTGACGTGGCAATCCTTGCCGGGCGCGTGTTGTCCGCGCGTGACCCGGGGGCGCCCGAGGTGCTCGCGGCCTACGCGCAGGCGCGTAGCGGCGACATCGACCGGGTCGCCGCGGTCACGGACCTCCTCGCGCGTGGCCTGCCAGTGGGTGAGAGGTTCGCGCCGCGGGCGCTGCGCAGGGGGATGCTGCTGCTCGACCGGATCGGCCCGTTGCGCCAGCTCTGGGCGGAACAGGCGATGGGCCTGCAGCCTCTGCCGCGGCGGATCCTGCGCGGGTTGCCGGCCGAGTCCCGGGAAGGCGGCACAGCCCCCACGGCCACCGAGCGAAGAGGGGAGGGCATATGAGCGGATCGGTCGAGGCCTTTGACGCGGTGGTGGTCGGGGGTGGCGCCGTCGGGGCCGCCACCGCACTGGGTCTCGCCCGTGCCGGGCAGCGGGTACTGTTGCTGGATCGGAGGCCGAAGCCGGCCTTCTCGGAAGAGGCTCCGGTCACCCGGATGGCCACGCTGAATGCCGCGTCCATGCAACTGCTGACGGATCTCGGAGTGGCCGACAGGGTGCTGGCCCGTCGCGGACACCCCTTTCATCGCATGGACGTCTGGGACGCGAACAGCAGCGCTGAACTGCATTTCGACGCCGACGACCTCGGGCTTCCGGCCCTGGGATGGACGGTCGAGCACCTGGCGCTGGAAACCAGCCTGTGGGAGGCACTGGAGGCAGCCGGCGGCGCCGTGCTGCCGGAGACCGGCTGGCGCGCGCTCGACTGGTGGCCGGACCGGATCGATCTGCACCTCGAAGGCGGCCGGGTGCCGGGCGCGCGGCTGCTGATCGCCGCCGATGGCGCGGAATCCGCGCTGCGGACGCGGGCGGGGATCGCGGTGCGCCGAAGTCCCTACCACATGACCGGCGTGGTCGCGACGGTGGCCACCCGCTTTCCGCACCAGGACACGGCCTGGCAGCGGTTCAACGGCGAGGAAATCCTGGCATTCCTGCCACTGGCGGACGGTCGCTGCTCCATCGTCTGGTCATTGCCGGAGTTCGAGGCCGAGCGGGTCCTGTCGCTGGACGATGAGGCCTTTGCGGAGTCGCTCAGGGACGCCTTCGGCGGACGGCTTGGCGACATCCTGTCGGTGTCTCCCCGCGCCGACTGGCCGCTGGTGGGGCGCCAGGCTCGGGATTATGTCAGCGGCCGTCTGGTGCTGGTCGGTGACGCCGCGCATACCATCCATCCGCTGGCGGGCCAGGGTCTGAACCTGGGTCTCGCGGACGTTCGGGCGCTGCTCGACGCGGTTCCCTCCGGTACCGGTTCGGATCCCGCGGATGCGGCGGCGCTGCGAGCCTACACGCGCAGCCGGCGCCTGGACAACGAGCTGATGCTGCGTTCGATGGAGGGTCTCCGCTGGCTGTTCGGTTCGTCGCAGCCGCCCGTGGCCTGGGCACGCGAGTTCGGGGTGGGTCGGGTCGACCGCCACCGGGCGCTGAAGCGCTTCTTCGCGTTGCGGGCCCTGGGAGGGGGGCTGGCGCCGGTCGGCTGACGGGCGCGCGGGCGCCACCTCGCAAGACCCGTTGCATGCACCTCCAGGGCCAACCCTTCGATAGAGGGTCAGCCTTCTTATGCACATGCAGGCCGGTCCCGGTCGCGTTGTTTGATGGCCTGGGTCAAGAGGCTTGTCCGGTATATTAGAAAAATATAAAAAACAATACAAAACAACAACTTGATATTTGCGGCTAAAAAATAGCCAGTTTGTTCCGGCGACAATGGGGACACGCCCTGTGGGCCATTGACGACAAACCATCCACAGAGTTATCCACAGGCTTTGTGGAAAAATGACAGTCGGGTTTCAGCGTCAGTCATTTAGCGAGAAAAGCTGCGAAGGGTTGAGACCAAGATGGTCCAATCACGCCGTGCCTGACGGCACGGGATTTTACGTCGCATACGGCTTGGGCTAGACTCGGAATCCTGCCGGTGGTGGACCGCGGTCTGCTACCACACCGACCTGGAAGAGTGCCGCTCACGGACGTGGGCGGCCGCCGAAGGCGCAACGTCCGCCCGGAATCGCTCAGGCCACCCGGACCGGGACGGTGATCAAGGCAGACTCTGGAGAGCGGCCGTGTACGGCCCACCGAAGGGGGCGTTGATCGCAACGCAAACTCTCAGGTTTCAGGACAGAGGGGCGGCCGGTGCAACTGCGCGCTGGCCGCCCTTTTTGTTGAGCTCTGCCACGGAGGTTCCGGATGACGCTGAAGACCACGCCCCTTCATGCCGCGCACCAGAGGGCCGATGCGCGCCTAGTCGACTTCGCCGGATGGGAGATGCCCCTGCACTACGGATCCCAGATTGACGAACACCATGCGGTCCGCACCGGCGCCGGCGTCTTCGACGTCTCGCACATGCAGGTGGTGGATGTCTCCGGCGCGCAGGCCCAGGCCCTGCTGCGCCGTTTGCTGGCGAATGATGTCGCGAAGCTGCGTGCGCCGGGACGTGCGCTGTACAGCTGCATGCTCAACGCGGACGGCGGGGTGGTGGATGACCTGATCGTCTACTTCAGGGGCGACGAGGGGTACCGGATGGTGGTGAACGCGGCCACCGCGGAGAGCGACATCGCCCACATGCGCGCGGTTGCCAGGGGCCTGGATGCCTCCGTGGAGCCCCGGCCGGAACTGGCCCTGCTCGCGGTACAGGGACCCGAGGCGGTGGCCAAGGTGGCCCCGTTGCTCCCGGGCCGGCTGCGCACGGCGGGCGAACTGCGACCCTTCCACGCGGTCTGGGGTGAGGAGTGGATGGCGGCCCGGACCGGTTACACCGGCGAGGACGGTTTCGAGATCATGCTGCCCGCCGAGCGGGCGGAGGCCTTCTGGGACGACTTGCTCCGATCCGGAACGCGACCGATCGGTCTCGGTGCGCGCGACACGCTCCGGCTGGAGGCGGGCATGAATCTCTACGGCACCGACATGGACGAATCGACCACGCCGCTGGTGTCGAATCTGGGCTGGACCGTGGCCTGGGAGCCGCCGGAGCGCGACTTCATCGGGCGCGCCGCGCTGGAGCGGCAGCGCGCCGAGGGGGTGCCCGCGCAGCTGGTCGGGCTGGTGCTCGACGGCCGCGGCGTGCTGCGCGGCGGTACCCGGATCGAGACACCCGCCGGCGACGGCACCGTGACCTCGGGCAGCTTCGCGCCCACCCTCGGCGTTTCCATCGCGCTGGCCCGCATCCCGGCGGCCTCGGACGCGCGCGAGCTGACCGCGCACCTGCGCGGGCGAACGATGCCCGTGCGCCGCGTGAAGCCGCCATTCGTGCGCCACGGGAAATCGCTGCTGGACTGAGCCCGGACCTGCAGTACCGCGGGGGACCCCGGTCGAGCGTGAACACCGACTTTGACAACGAGCTGCGTTAGAGGGAACAGCACATGAGCGAAACACCGCAGGATCTGAGGTACAGCGACAGCCACGAGTGGGTGCGGGTGGAATCCGACGGTTCGGTCACCGTGGGGATCACCGGCCATGCCCAGGAGCTGCTGGGTGATCTGGTCTTCGTGGAGACACCGGAGCCGGGGAGCGCGGCCAGCGCCGGCGAGGCCTGTGCCACCGTCGAATCGGTGAAGGCGGCCTCGGACGTATATGCGCCGGTGTCCGGGGAGGTCGTCGCCGTGAACGAGGGTCTGGCCGACGCCCCGGAACTCGTGAACGAGTCGCCCTATGGCGATGGCTGGCTGTTCCGCATCCAGCCGTCCGACACCACGCAACTCGACGCGCTGATGGACGCCGACGCGTATTCCGCGAAGGTGGCCAGCGAATCCTGAGCCCGCACCGGGGGCTGCCGTGGCGCGGGGCGGAATCGCCGCGCGCACCGGCCGCCCATCGCATGCCCGCTCCCGCAAGCGGGCGCGGGGGCTCACTGCGCGAAGTTGAATGTTGACACCAAGTCCTGAGAGGCAAGCGATGCCCTTCATTCCGCACACCGAAGACGACATCCGCGACATGCTGCAGCAGATCGGCGCGGGATCCATCGAGGACCTGTTCGAGGAGATCCCGGCCGATCTGCGGGCGCCGCCGCTATCGGGCATCCCGGAAGGCCTGCCCGAGATGGAGGTGACGCGGCTGATGCAGGAACGCGCGGCGCGTGACGGTGCGCCCCTGAACTTCATCGGTGCGGGCGCCTACGAGCACCACATCCCGGCAGCGGTGTGGCAGATCGCCACGCGCGGGGAGTTCTACAGCGCCTACACCCCCTACCAGGCCGAGGCCTCGCAGGGGACGCTGCAGCTGATCTACGAATACCAGACCATGATCACGCGCCTGACCGGTATGGAGGTCTCCAACGCGTCCCTGTACGACGGCGCCTCCGCGCTGGCGGAGGCGGTGCTGATGGCGGTACGCATCAACCGCCGGTCGAAGAGCAACCGCATCCTGGTGCCCGGGGCCCTGCACCCCGCCTATCGCGCAACGGTCCGCAGCATCGTCAGCAATCAGGACATCGAGCTGGTCGAGCTCCCCTGGGACGAGCGCCTGGGATCCATCGATGCCAACAGCCTGGAGGCCTACGACGGGCAGGACATCACCGCGCTGGTCGTCGCGCAGCCGAATTTCTTCGGGGTGCTCGAGGACGTGGATGCGCTGACGCGCTGGGCCGAGGCGCGCGGCGTGCCGGTGATCGCGGTGGTGAACCCGGTGTCGCTCGCGTTGCTGAAGCCACCCAGCGAATGGGGGGAGCGTGGCGCCGACATCGCGGTCGGCGAGGGGCAGCCCCTGGGCGCCCCGCTCTCCGGCGGCGGGCCGTATTTCGGATTCATGACCACGCGCCGCGAGCACATTCGCCAGATGCCCGGGCGTATCGTCGGGCGGGCCGAGGACGCCGACGGGCGACCAGGCTTCGTGCTGACCCTCCAGGCGCGCGAGCAGCACATCCGGCGTTCCAAGGCCACCTCCAACATCTGCACCAACCAGGGGCTGGTGGTCACCGCCGCCACCATCCACATGGCGCTGCTCGGGGATGCCGGGCTGAAGCGGGTCGCGGAGGCCTGCTGGCACAACACGCACCAGCTCGCGACGCGCCTGTCGAGGGCAGGCATCCAGCCGCGCTTCGCGGGGGATCACTTCCACGAGATGGCCTTCGATTTCGGGCCGGATGCGCAGGCCCGCCTGGCACGGATGTCGCGAGCGGGCGTGCTCGCAGGCCACCCGCTGGCGGCCGAGTATCCGGACCTGGCGAACTGTGTGCTGGCCTGTGCGACCGAGACCAAGACCGCAGGCGACCTGGACCGCTATGTCGAGGCGCTGGCCTGAGGCCGCGCCCGGTCTTCCATTTCTGTCCCATTTCACCCAAAAGGAGAATCGCGATGGCCGAAATCACCCTGCAGGGCAATCCCATCCACACCAACGGTGACCTCCCGGCGGTGGGCTCGATCGCTCCGGACTTCAGGCTCACGAACAATGACCTGAACGACGTCGGACTCGAGGACTTCGCGGGCAAGCGCAAGATCATCTCCATCGTTCCCAGCCTCGATACCGGCGTCTGCGCGCAATCGACGAAGAAATTCAACGAACTCGTCGCCCGGCACGACGACGTCGTCGTGCTGGTGGTCTCCGCGGACCTGCCCTTCGCCCAGGCCCGCTTCTGCGGCGCCGAGGGCATCGACCGGGTCCACACCCTGTCACTGATGCGCTCGAAGAACTTCGCGAAGGACTACGGCGTGCTGGTGCAGGATGGCCCGCTGGCCGGCGTCACCGCCCGCGCTGTCGTGGTGCTGGATGCCGGCAACAAGGTCCTTTACACGGAGCTGGTCCCGGAGATCGGCCAGGAACCCGACTACGACGCGGCCTTTGCCGCACTCGACTGAACCCGTTCTGCACTGGCAGCCCCCGGTGACGGCCGGAGGCTTCAACAGGGGAGCACGAAATGACCCGAGATGAACACAGCCTGATCTTCGATCGTTCACGCCCGGGACGGTCCGCGACCGCGCAGGCACCCGGCCCTTCCCACGAGGCGGCCGGCATCCCGGATTCTCTTCGGCGTCGTGCCGACCCGGGGCTGCCGGCGGCATCGGAGCTCGACGTGGTGCGCCACTACACCCGGCTGTCGCAGAAGAACTTTGCCATCGACACGCAGTTCTACCCGCTGGGTTCCTGCACGATGAAGTACAACCCCCGGGCCTGTAACAGCCTGGCGATGCTGCCCGGTTTTCTGAACCGGCATCCGCTGGCCCCGGCCGACCACAGCCAGGGTTATCTGGAGACCATGTTCGAGCTGCAGGAGATGCTGCGCGAGGTCACGGGCATGAGCGGCGTGTCGCTGACACCGATGGCCGGGGCGCAGGGGGAATTCGCCGGGGTGGCGATGATCCGCGCCTACCACCGGGCGCGTGGCGACGACGAACGCCGGGAGATCATCGTGCCCGATGCAGCCCACGGCACCAATCCGGCGACCGCGATCATGTGCGGCTACCAGGTGCGGGAGATCCCGACGGACGCCAGTGGCGACGTGGACCTCGAGGCCCTGAGGGCGGCCGTGGGACCGCAGACGGCTGGCATCATGCTGACCAACCCCTCCACGGTCGGCGTGTTCGAGCGGCATATTGGCGAGATCGCGGCGATCGTGCACGAGGCCGGCGGGTTGCTCTACTACGACGGAGCCAACCTGAACGCGATCCTGGGCAAGGTGCGCCCGGGCGACATGGGCTTCGATGTGATCCACATGAACCTGCACAAGACCTTCTCGACCCCGCACGGCGGAGGTGGACCGGGTGCGGGAGCGGTCGGCGTGAGCAAGCGCCTGCTGCCGTTCCTGCCGGTGCCGGTGGTGGTCAGGGAGGACTCGGGAGTGTATCGGCACGCCGCGGAGAGCGACCTGCCCCAGACGATCGGCCGCCTGTCCGCCTTCGCGGGCAACGCCGGGGTGCTGCTGCGTGCCTACGTCTACATGCGCATGCTCGGGCGCGAGGGCATGACCCGTGTCGCCGAGTTCTCGACCCTGAACGCGAACTACCTGCAGGCCGAGCTGCGGCACGCCGGCTTTGATCTGGCCTTCCCCGAACGCCGGGCCACCCACGAGTTCATCGTGACGCTGAAGCGGCAGGCGAAGGAGACCGGGCTGACCGCAATGGACATCGCGAAGCGTCTGCTCGATCACGGCTACCATGCCCCGACCACCTATTTCCCGCTGCTGGTCCCCGAGTGCCTGCTGATCGAGCCGACCGAGACCGAGTCGAAGGAGACGCTGGACGGCTTCGTGGCGGCGATGGCCTCGATACTCGAGGAGTCGCAGCGGGACATCGACACCGTGAAGAGCGCCCCGCACCGGCTGCCAAACCGTCGCTTCGACGAGGTCACTGCCGCGAAACGCCTGGATGTGATCTACCGGCCGGAGACCGCGTTCTGATCGCGGCCGGAGGCCGCCCGGGGTGGTCGTGGGAGCGGCTTCCAGCCGCCGTGGGAGCGGCTTCCAGCCGCGATCCGGCGAGTGGTCGTGGGAGCGGCTTCCAGCCGC
>NZ_JAWLHP010000011.1:0-11981 GCF_041690275.1 Thioalkalivibrio sp. | reverse complement strand
GTGGTCGTGGGAGCGGCTTCCAGCCGCCGTGGGAGCGGCTTCCAGCCGCGATCCGGCGAGTGGTCGTGGGAGCGGCTTCCAGCCGCGATCGGCCAGCCTGACGCTACCTGATCGCGGCCGGAGGCCGCTCCTACAAGGGCCGGGGCTGACGCTGCAGGAGACCGCCCTATGGCCGATCTTCCCCGGCGCCGGCGCGCCTGTGTTCAGCCCTCCCGTGGCGCGAGACAGGCGACGAGCTCATCGGCGAGCCCGCGCATCAGGTCGAACCAGGCATCCGGACCCGGCTCCAGGTCGGTCCCGAGTGGATCCAGCTCGCCCAGACGGGTCGCGTGACCCTCGACCAGCATCTGTGCGAGTGCCGGCCGGAACTGGGGCTCGGTAAAGAGGCAGACGACGTCGTCGGCGCTCATCCGGTTACGGAGTTCCACGATGCGTCCGGCACCCGGCTGCACCGCGGGATCGATGGTAATGGAACCGGCGGCATGCAGGTCGTAGGCCTGTTCGAAGTGCTGGTAGGCGTCATGGAACACGAGGAACGGGCGATCCTGGACCGGCTCCAGTTGGCGGGCGAGTTCCTCGTCCAGCGCGTCGATGCGCTCGAGCAGGGCGTCCCGATTGCGCGCATAGGCCTCGGCGTGCTCCGGGTCCCACTGCGCGAGCTCTTCGGTCAGGCCGGAGGCAATGCGGCGGGCGTTCTCGGGGGACAGCCAGACATGCGTATCCGGCTCGCTGTGCCCGTTCCCGTGGTCATGCCCGTTTCCATGCTCGTGTCCGTGGCTGTCGTCATGTCCGTGATCGTGACCGTCGTCGGGCCCGTTCCCGTGGGCGTGATCGTGGCCGTGATGGGGTTCATGGCCGTCGTCATGGCCGTGGTCGTGCCCGTGGCCATGCGTTTCCCAGACGCCTCCCTCCCGCCCCGGGAGTTCTTGCAGGTGCAGGTCCTCCAGCAGGCTGATCACCTGGCGGCCCTCTCGTGGCTCCGCCAGGGTACGGCGCAGGAAGGTCTCGAGTTCGGGGCCGACCCAGATCACCAGATCCGCGTCCTGCAGCAGGCGCGCCTCGGACGGACGCATTGCGTAGCCGTGGGGGGAGGCCGTGGTCGGCAGCAGGAGCTCGGTCTCGTGGATGCCGTCGACGAGGCCCGCCACGAGGCTGTGGACCGGTAGAATGGTCGCTACCACCGAACGGGGTTCAGCCTGCGTCGGTGTAGCCACCAGCGCGGCACCGAGCAGGAGCGAAGTGGCGAAGAACTTGATGTTCCGCATGAGCGTCGGGTCTCCTTGAACGGGGATGGGGACGGCCGGAGCCTTGGGTGCGACGATTGCAGCAGGGACGTTATACTATATCGAAATGACCGAAGCCAACCGTGAAAGACGCGCCAGGGGCCGGACGGCCGATCCGGTCCTGATCGAGGCCAGCGATCTGGGACTTGTGCGCAATGGCCGCACGATCCTTGACGGCGTGTCCCTGTCGATTCGCCGCGGTCAGGTCGTGGTGGTCATCGGGCCCAACGGAGCCGGCAAGACCAGCCTGCTGCGCGTGCTGCTCGGTCTCTGGGAGCCTTCCAGTGGGCAGCTTTACCGGGGGCGGCGTCTGCGGGTCGGGTACATGCCGCAGCGGATCCAGGTGGACCCGATCCTGCCGCTGTCGGTGCGGCGTTTCCTCACCCTGCGGCATCGCGCCCCGCTGCCGCGCCTGCGCGAAGGCCTGCGGCAGGTGGGGGTGCCGCATCTGCTGGACGCACCGATCCAGACCCTTTCCGGGGGGGAGATGCAGCGGGTGCTGCTCGCCCGCGCACTGCTAGGCGAACCGGACCTGCTGGTGCTGGACGAACCGGCGCAGGGTGTCGACGTGGCGGGGCAGGGCGAGGTCTTCAACCTGATCGACCGGTTGCGCAGGGATACGGGCTGCGGCGTGCTGATGGTGTCGCACGAACTGCACCTGGTGATGGCCGCAGCCGACGTGGTGATGTGCATCAATCAGCACGTCTGCTGTACGGGCCGGCCGGAGGAGGTCAGCCGGCACCCCGAGTACCAGCAGCTGTTCCCCGATGCCGGGCTGCACGGGATCGGCGTGTACACCCATCACCACAACCATGTCCACGACCTGACCGGCGAGGTGAAACCGGTCGGAGAGGCCACGGAGAACAGCGACGATGCTCGATGATTTCGTGATCCGGGCGGTCCTCGCCGGCCTGATGGTGGCGGTGGTCGCGGGGCCGCTGGGGGCCTTTGTGGTCTGGCGGCGGATGGCCTATTTCGGGGACACGGTGTCGCACTCGGCCCTGCTCGGTGTAGCCCTCGGATTCCTGCTCGGACTGAACCTCAACCTGCTGGTTACCGTGGTCTGCGTGACGGTGGCAGTACTCCTGGTCTTCCTGCAGCGCCGCCAGGAACTGGCCTCCGACACGCTGCTGGGCATCCTCGCGCACAGCGCGCTGTCGCTCGGGATGGTAGCGGTGGCCTTCGTCGAGGGGCTGCGGGTCGACCTGATGGCCTATCTCTTCGGGGACATTCTCGCGGTGACCCGCGGCGATCTTGCAGCGATCGCGATCGGCGGGCTGCTCGCGCTGGTGTTGCTGACGATCCTCTGGCGCCCGCTGCTGGCCATCACCGTGCATGAGGAGATCGCACGCGTGGAGGGCGTGCCGGTCCTGCCGGTGCGGCTCGGGCTGATGCTGCTGATCGCCGTGGTGATCGCGAGCGCGATGCAGGTGGTGGGCGTGCTGCTGATCACCGCGCTGATGATCATTCCGGCGGCCACCGCACGCCGCTTCGCGCGTACGCCCGAGGAGATGGGTCTGCTGGCCGCCGGCTTCGGGGTGCTGGCCGTGCTGCTGGGTATCTGGGGGTCATTCAGTCACGACACGCCGACCGGACCCAGCATCGTGGTGGCCGCGATGCTGGTGTTCGTGGTGTTGCAATTCCTGCCGTTCTCCCGAAGCCACCACCCACAGGCGCCGCCGCCCGAGTGAGCCCGGGCCAGCGCGTCACTTGTCCCCGACCAGTTCCCGGAACGGGTCCCCGGGCGGTGCGGCGTCGCGCAGCCACTCGCGCACGGTCGGGCCGAAGTCGAGATCGTCGTGGCGGATATGGTCAACCACCCAGGGACCCAGCGCATCCACGATCTCCTCGGCCTCCGGGGCAGAGGCGGTCTGCAGCCGCGTGCGGTAATCGCGCAGCCGATCGAGGATGCTGCCGTGCGTCTCGCTGTGGTCCTCGAGCCCCGCGAACTGGATCATCTCCAGCACCTTTTCCTCGAACTCGAAGTGATCCCGCAGGCACGCGATCAGCGCATCCATTGCCGCCACGAGTTCACTGGTGTCGTCCGCTGTCGCGGCCTCGTGCAGGCGGTTTACATGTTCGAGCATCACCCGGTGCTGGGCATCGAGTTCCGGGATTCCGGTGTCCAGATCGTCGGACCAGGCCAGGTAAGGCATAGGCACCTCCTTCGGGCGACCGCGCGGACCGACGGGGCCGGTCTCGTTACAGGCGCAGATTAGAATATAGCGCGATGCGCCGTCATCCGGGCGGGATGTGCCGGGAGGGTCGCCCGGGGGGCTGGCCTCCTGCAGCATCAGCCCCGGCCCCTGTAGGAGCGGCTTCCAGCCGCGATGGCTCCAGGCCCCACGGCAACGCCGCATCGCGGCTGGAAGCCGCTCCTACCAGGGCCGTTTGCATCGCGGCTGGAAGCCGCTCCTACGAGGGCCGTTTGTGGGAGGTCAGGTCTCTCGGCGAGGTCTTCCCGGTATCTGAGTAGACCTGCGGATCAGGTCCTGCGTTCCAGGCGCTGCAGGGTGAAGCCGGAGGCGTGTCGCGAGTCGGCCTCGTGCACCTCTTCCCAGACCAGCTCCCAGCCGTCCCCGATGGGCGGGAAATGGACGTCTCCGGGGAAACGTTCGTGCACCCGCGTGAGGTGCAGTACCGCGGCCCGTGGCAGGGTTTCGCGGAACAGTTCGGCGCCCCCGATGATGAAGACCGGTCCGTTGCCGGCGGTTGCCAGCGCAGTGTCCAGGTCCGGCTGAACCTCGATGCCGGAGGCCTCCCAGCCAGTTCGGCGGGACAGCACGATGTTGCGGCGATTCGGCAGTGGGCGGCCGATCGATTCGTGGGTTCTGCGGCCCATCACCACGGTATGCCCGGTGGTGATGCGCTTGAAGTGCCGGAGGTCATCCGGAAGGTGCCACGGCAGCTGATTGTTCCGGCCGATCACCCCGTCCGGATCCATGGCCACGACGATCTCCAGCCGCGGATCGACGGTCCGGTTGGCGCTCATACCGCGATCGGGGCGCGGATCGCCGGGTGACACTGGTAGTTCTCGAGCCGGATGTCCTCGTACCGGAACGCGAACAGGTCGCGCACCTCCGGGTTCAGGTGCAGCGTCGGCAGCGGGAGCGGCTCGCGGGACAGCAGTTCGCGCACCTGCTCGAAGTGATTGAGATACAGGTGGGCGTCGCCCAGCGTGTGAATGAACTCGCCGGGCTCGAGATCGGTGACCTGCGCCAGCATCATCGTCAGCAGCGCGTAGGAGGCGATGTTGAACGGCACGCCCAGGAAGACGTCGGCGCTGCGCTGGTACAACTGGCAGGAGAGGCGGCCGTCAGCCACGTAGAACTGGAACAGCGTGTGGCAGGGAGCAAGGGCCATCTGACCGATGCGGACGTTTTCCTGCGGTGTCCGGTTCTCGTCCGGCAGATCGGCGACGTTCCAGGCCGAGACCAGATGCCGTCGCGAATAGGGGCGCCGGCGCAGCTGCTCGATCAGTTCCGCCAGCTGGTCCACCACCCCGTCGCGTGTCGGCCAGCGGCGCCACTGGGCCCCGTAGATCGGGCCGAGGTGACCCTCCTCGGTGGCCCATTCATCCCAGATCGTCACGCCGTGGCGATGCAGGTAGTCGAGCTGGGTGTCGCCCTGGATGAACCACAGGAGTTCATGGATCACGGATTTCAGGTGCGTCTTCTTCGTGGTGACCAGCGGAAAGCCCGCCGCGAGGTCGAAGCGCATCTGGTGGCCGAAGACGGAACGGGTGCCGGTACCCGTGCGGTCGGGGCGGTCGCGGCCGCTGTCGTGAATGTGGCGCACGAGGTCCAGGTACTGTTTCATGCCGGTCTCCTCTGAACGGGATTCCGCCGCGACCAGGCGATCAGCGCCAGCCCGGCCACCACCAGCGGAACCGAGAGTGCCTGGCCCATCGTCAGCCAGCCGAAGGCGAGGTAGCCGATTTGCGGATCCGGCTCGCGCACGAATTCGACGAGAAACCGGAAGATGCCGTACAGCAGCAGGAACAGTCCCGAAACCATCCCGGTCGGGCGCGGCCGCCGCGAGAACAGCCACAATACCGTGAATAGCACCAGGCCCTCGAGAAAGGCCTGATAGAGCTGCGACGGATGCCGGGGCAGATAATCGGCCGCCGGAAACACCATTGCCCAGGGCAGGTCGGTCGGCTTGCCCCAGAGTTCGCCATTGATCCAGTTGCCGATGCGCCCGGCCCCCAATCCGATCGGGACCATCGGCGCGACGAAGTCCCCGATCCGCAGGAAGGGCTGACCCAGCCTGTGCGCGTACCACCACGCGGCCAGCAGCACGCCGATCAGGCCGCCGTGAAAGGACATGCCGCCTTCCCAGATCCGGAACAGGGTCAGCGGATCCTGCAGCAGGCCGTCGAGGTTGTAGAACAGCACGTAGCCGACCCGGGCGCCAACGATCACGCCCAGGACGCCCCAGAACAGCGCATCGCCGACCTGCTGCGGTGTCATCGGCGCATCCGGCCGGCGTGCCCTGATGACCCCGAGGATCCAGAAGCCCGCGAATCCCACCAGGTACATCAGTCCGTACCAGTGCAGGGTGAACGGACCGATCGAGAATGCGACCGGATCGATAAAGGGGTGGACGGGCATGGACGCTTGCAGTGGCTTGGCGGACTGCGCAGTCTACCAACTTGTCGATTCGGACGGGCGAAAACCGCGCCTGTCGGTCCAAACCCCATTCCACCAAGAGGATCCCGATGAATCGTCTGGCCCGGGCAAGCAGCCCCTACCTGCAGCAGCACGCGGAGAATCCGGTGGACTGGTACCCGTGGGGCGAAGAGGCGCTGCAGCGCGCGAAGGCCGAGAACCGGCCGATCCTGCTGTCGATCGGGTACTCCGCATGCCACTGGTGTCACGTGATGGCCCACGAGTCCTTCGAGGATCCGGAGATCGCCCGCGAGATGAACGCGCGCTACGTGAACATCAAGGTCGACCGCGAGGAGCGCCCCGATCTGGATCGCATCTACCAGAACGCGCACATGCTGCTCGCGCGTCGCCCGGGGGGCTGGCCGCTGACCGTGATACTGACGCCCGACCAGGTCCCGTTCTTCGCCGGCACCTACTTTCCGCGGGAGCCCCGGCACGGGTTGCCGGCCTTCATGGATGTGCTGAGGCGGGTCGCGGACTTCCTGGCCGAGCATCCCGACGAGATCGCCGCCCAGAATGCATCGCTGCAGGAGGCAATGGCGCGGATCTACGCACCCGCTGGGGGTGCCATCCCCGGTCCGGAGGCGATCGACCGCGCCGCGGCCGAGCTGGCAGGGACCTTCGACGACAAGCATGCCGGCTTCGGTCGCGCCCCCAAGTTTCCGCACCCGGCGACCCTGGAGTGGCTGGCGTGGCAGTCTGCGCGTCACCGCGACGCGCGTGCTGCGGAGATGCTGCAGCGGACACTCGCCGCGATGGCTGCGGGCGGAATCTTCGACCAGGTCGGGGGCGGGTTCTGCCGCTACTCGGTGGACGACTTCTGGATGATCCCGCATTTCGAGAAGATGCTCTACGACAACGGGCCGCTGCTGGGGCTGTATGCGCGTCAGGCGGGGCGCGGTGATGCGCGCTCGCGGCAGGTGGTGGAACAGACCGTGGGCTGGCTTGCGCGGGAGATGGCCGACCCCGGAGGGGCCTTCTACTCCAGCCTGGACGCCGATTCCGAGGGCGAGGAGGGGCGTTTCTATGTCTGGACGCCCGAGGAGGTGCAGGCGCTGCTTGCGCCGCAGGAGTGGGAATTCGCCAGCCGGGTGTGGGGCCTGGACGGACCGCCGAACTTCGAGGGGCGCTGGCACCTGTACGAACGCAGGTCGCCCGAGTCGGTGGCCGCGTCGCTGGGACTGGCGGCGGACCCCGGCGAGGCCCTGTTGCAGTCGGCGCGGGAGAGGCTGCTCCGGGCACGCGAACAGCGTGTGGCACCGCACCGCGACGAGAAGATCCTGACCTCCTGGAATGCCCTGATGATCTCCGGGCTGATCCAGGCCGGGGAGAGTCTCGACCGACCCGAGTGGGTGGACCGCGCGGAGGCGGCGATGCGCGCCGTGCGCGACCTCCTCTGGCGCGACGGGCGCCTGTACGCGAGCTTCCGTGCCGGCGCGGACACCCCGATGCCGCGCGCGTACCTGGACGACCACGCCTTGCTGCTCGCGGCGTCCCTGGATCTGTTGCGCGCGCGCTGGAGTCTGGAGTGGCTGGAATGGGCGCGCACCCTCGCCGGAATCCTGCTGCGCGACTTTCTCGACGCCGGGGAGGGCGGCTTCTACTTCACTGCAGCCGATCACGAGAACCTGATCCAGCGCCCGAAGGTCCATGCCGACGACGCAATGGCCTCCGGCAACGGCGTGGCCGCCCAGGCGCTGCTGCAGCTGGGCTACCTGCTGGTCGAGCCGCGCTTCATCGACGCGGCGGAGGGGGCCCTCGGCAACGGTGGACCGCTGGCATCCGAGGCGCCGCTGGCTCACATGAGCCTGCTGCAGGCTGCGGATATGCACCGCGACCCACCGCCGCTGGTGATCCTGCGCGGGCCGGAGGCCGTTGCACGGCGCTGGCAGCGGGCCGTGCTGGAACGCAACGGGCTGGCCTGGGTGTACCGGTTGCCGGCGGAGGCGACCGGACTGCCGCAGGCGCTGGCCGGCAAGTGCGGGCATCCGACCGCGGCCGACCGGGTCGTCGCCTACCTGTGTCGGGGAACGTCCTGCGCGCCGCCCGAGTACTCGCTCGAGCAGCTGCTGGAGGCGCTCTGATGGCGGCGCAGGATGCCGGTACCCCGGTCGCGAAGACCCTTGCCGAGATGGTGTCCGAGGCGCGGACCCGGGTCCGCGAGGTTGCGCCCGATGACCTGGCCGAGGCCATGGAGCGGGGCGAGCCCTGGCTGATCGTGGACGTGCGCGAGCCCTACGAGTACGAGCAACTGCATGTGCCCGAATCGGTACTGGTTCCGCGCGGCCTGCTCGAGGGGGCGGCGGATCCGCACAGCCGGCATCGCATCGACGCACTGTGCAATGCGCGGGAACGCCCGCTGGCCCTTCTGTGTTCAACCGGCGCGCGCTCCGCGTTCGCGGCGGTGGTGCTGGGACAGATGGGCTTCCGGAACGTGGTGAACATCGCCGGGGGCATCAGGTTGTGGGAGAGCGAAGACCTGCCGACCGAGCAGGGACCGTGGACGGGGCCACTCCCTTGAAGCGACCGGGGTTCCGGAGGGCCGCCCTGCGGATGCAGGATCAGCGCGGCGCCGGTACCATCGGCCCCTGATCCTGGCGATTCAGGATCATCACGCGAGAATCCAATGCCGGGAACCCTGCGGGCCAGTTATCGACTGCTGCGTGTCTTTGTGCATCTCGGGTACGGGGTCTGGATAACTGCCCGTTACGGGTCCCCCCGTGTCTCCCGCGATGAACGCTGCCGGCGAAGGCGTGCATGGTATCGGCGTGCGCTGGCGCTGTGCGGCGTGGAGCTAAAGGTCACGGGCGAAATGATTCCCGGCAGTGCGCTGGTCGTCGGCAACCACGTGTCCTGGCTGGACATCCCGGTACTCGGGACCTGCTCGGATGTCCGTTTTCTGTCCAAGTCCGAGGTCGCGCGCTGGCCGTTGATCGGCTGGCTCGCCCGTCGCAATCGCACCCTGTTCATCCGGCGGGGTGCGCACGAGTCGGAGGCGCTGATCCGCGACATGGCCGCGGCCCTGCGCCAGGGCGACCAGGTCGCGGTCTTTCCCGAAGCGACCACCACCGACGGGAGTGACGTCCGGCGCTTCCATGCCCGCCTGTTCGCGGCCGCGGTCGACACGCTCTCCCCGGTGCAGCCGGTTGCCTTCGCCTACGGGCGCGATCCCGACGGCGGTCCGCCAACGGCCGCGTTCACCGATGGCATCGGGCTGTTCCGCCATGCATGGCGGCTCCTGTCGCGTGAGCGTACCTTCGTGCGGCTCCACATCCTGCATCCGGTACCGGTCGAACCCGGGACCACTCGTCGCGAGTTGGCATCGCGCTCCCATGCCGTGATCCGCGCCGAGGTCGTCTTGCCCCTGCGGCACGAGGTCGCCGGCACGGAAAAAAAAGGCCCGGACTGACCGGGCCGTTCGATCGGGATCGGGACACGACCCCGACCAGCGTCGGGGTCGTGCATCCGGTTACGACGATACCGCCGCGGCCGCCTTCGCGAGTTTCATCAGCCGCAGCTCGTGGAAGAGCCCCATCATCAGGCTCAC
The DNA here is from genome assembly GCF_041690275.1 of Thioalkalivibrio sp. Lineage (NCBI taxonomy): Bacteria > Pseudomonadati > Pseudomonadota > Gammaproteobacteria > Chromatiales > Ectothiorhodospiraceae > Thioalkalivibrio > Thioalkalivibrio sp. The sequence continues at coordinate 2,481 of NZ_JAWLHP010000011.1, read as the reverse complement.
GCACATGGCCAGCAGCACCAGCACGAACGGCAGGCCCGTGCTGACCGCGCCGGCCTGCATGGCGGTCAGTGCAGCCGCCCCCCCGACCGCGAGCAGTACGCCGGCCACGACGCCCTCGAAGGTCGCCCAGAACAGACGCTGGGACTGCGGGGCGTCGGTCTTGCCGCCCGAGGTGATGCTGTCGATCACCAGCGATCCGGAGTCGGACGAGGTGACGAAGAAGACCAGCACCAGCGCGATCGCGAGGAACGAGGTGATCGCGGTCAGAGGCAGGTGTTCCAGCATCTGGAACAGGGCCAGCGAGGAATCACTGATCCCGTCAGCCAGTGCGCCGACGCCGTCGCGGGCCTGATCCAGGCCGGCGCCGCCGAACGCGGTCATCCAGATCACGGTCACCAGGGTCGGGACCAGCAGCACCGCGGTGACGAACTGCCGCACCGTGCGCCCGCGCGACACGCGCGCGATGAACATGCCGACGAACGGTGACCAGGAGATCCACCATGCCCAGAAGAAGATCGTCCAGCCGTGGTAGAAGGTCTCGTCCTCTCGGCCCACCGGATTGCTCAACGGCAGCATGTATTGCACGTAGCCACTGATCGTGGTGCCCGCATTGGTCAGGAAGGCCACGAGGCCACCGGCAATCACCACGAACAGCAGCAGCAGTGCCGCAAAGGCCAGGTTGATGTTGCTCAGCACCTTGACCCCGCCGTCGATGCCGCGCATCACCGATAACAGGGCAACGATCGTCACCCCGATGATGATCGCCACCTGCGTGTTCAGCCCGCCGTCGATGCCGAAGAGGAACTCCAGTCCCGACGCGGCCTGCTGCGCTCCGAAACCGAGCGAGGTCGCGAGTCCGAACATCGTCGCCAGCACCGCCAGGGTATCGATTACGTGGCCGAACGGGCCCCAGACGCGGTCACCCAGGAGCGGGTAGAAGGCCGAACGGATGGTCAGCGGCAGCCCCTTGTTGTAGGTGAAGAAGGCGAGCGACAGGCCGACCACCGCGTAGATGGCCCACGGGTGCAGACCCCAGTGATACATGGTGGCGCCCAGTGCCGCCTGCCGCGATTCCTCAGTGCCCCCGGCGATGTCCAGCGGCGTACCGAACCACTCGGTGAAGTAGCCCACCGGCTCGGCGACACTCCAGAACATCAGGCCGATGCCCATGCCTGCGGCGAAGAGCATCGAGAACCAGGAGATCACGGAGAAATCGGGTTTCGCTTCCTCGCCGCCGATGCGGATCTTTCCGACCGGCAGCAGGATCAGCAGCAGGCAGAACAGCACGAAGATGTTTCCGGCGGACAGGAACAGCCAGTGGAAGGTCTCGCCGATCCACACGCGCGCGGAGGTCAGCGCGTCGCTCGCTGGGTCCGGAAACACCAGCGATCCGATCACGAAGGCGAGAATCAGCAGCGCGCTGACCACGAAGACCGGATTGTGCAGGTCGAGACCAAGGGGATTGATGTTCTGCTCCCCGATCTCGTGTTCCGTTTCGTAGACTTCCTCTAGTTTCTCTATTTCCTTCTCTATTTCTTTGATCTCATCACTCATATATTGCTCCCCTGTTGTCGGGACCGGTCCGCTGACCGTTGCTGATTCCCGGCGCGGTGGTCCGCGGAGGCAATACCCTGTCGAGGCCGGAGGGCACGACAAGAAGACCCCGGGCGATCAGCCCTTGGAAGCGGGCCACCCGGACCCCGACTGAATCACCGGAAGGCGTCACGTCGGGCTTGATCGTCTTCGAGTACTGCCGGACTGCGGTTTTTGCGGGTCTCGTTCTGTACGGGTGTCGATCATGGCGGCCGGCCCCGCAGGGCGCGCCGCTGCGGCCTTCGTGGCAGCCGCATGGGCCCGAGTGCGCGATGTTGCTGTCTCGGCGAATGCGATCGGTGCCCGACCGGGCCCCGATGCGCGGAAGTATTCGGTCAGGGGGTAAGGATGTCAAACAGTCCCTGCGGCCGACGGGTTCGGCTACCAGTACCGTCCGCCGGTGCCGAGCACGATCGTGACCAGGCCGATCACGAGGTTGATGCCGATGAACATGCGGATCTGTCCGAGACGGCGGCCCGCCTCCGGCCAGTCCTGGACCTCGATCGCCTGGCGCATGCGCCGGTAGGGAGCGAAGAAGATGTGCGCGTAGATCGCCATCATCACCAGTCCGGTCAGCAACATCCAGTGCACATGCACGCCGACGTTGCCCATGCCGCCGTAGAGACCGAAGATCAGCCAGAACCCCGTGGCCAGCAGCACCACAATGATGCCCCATACCCACGGAAAGAAACGGGCGAAGCTGTCACGCCAGAGGGTGGTCCGTTCCGGAACCGGGAGCAGGGCGGCGGCGGCCGGTCGCATGGCCATGTATGCGAAGAACATGCCTCCCACCCAGATTGCGGCGGACAGGGCGTGCAGGGCGACCATCAGACTGATCAGCGTTGTCGGCATCGTGGACTCCGGAAAGGGTGGATCAAGCGGCGCTAG
>NZ_JAWLHP010000010.1:19145-62132 GCF_041690275.1 Thioalkalivibrio sp. | reverse complement strand
GGCACCCAGAGCAACGCCGCATCGCGGCTGGAAGCCGCTCCTACAGGCCCCGCCCTGGTGGGAGCGGCCTCTGGCCGCAACCGTATCGCACTGGCTGCCTTCACCCACTCCGCCCCAGCACCGGCCGCAGCCGCGCGACGGCCTCCTCGAGACGCTCGCGCGGCTGCGTGTAGGCGATGCGGATGTGATCGCGTCCGGAGCCGGGGCTGAAGTCCGTCCCGGGGGTCAGGGCGACCCCGACCTCGTCGAGAATTCGGGCGCACAGGGCCTCCGAGTCGGATCCGTGGGCGCGGCTGTCCGCATAGATGTAGAAGGCGCCCTCGGGGCGGGCGTGCAGCTCGAGGCCGAGCCCGGGGAGCGCCGCGAGCAGGAAGTCGCGCCGCGCCTGCAGCTCACGGACCCGCGCCTGCAACAGGGTCTCGGTCGCGGGCTCGAAGGCGGCCAGCGCAGCCGTCTGGGCCACGGTCGGCGGGGCGACGAAGAGATTCTGCGCCAGCCGTCTGACCGGCTCGATCCAGTCCTCCGGCACCACCATCCAGCCCAGACGCCAGCCGGTCATCGCGTAGTACTTGGAGAAGCTGTTCACGATGACCGCGTCGGGCACCGTCGAGAGCGCGGTGCCGGGCGGCCGGTCGAAGATCAGGCGCCCGTAGATCTCGTCCATGATCAGCACCCCGCCGCGCCCCCGGACCACCTCGGCGATGGCGGTCAACTCCGCCTCCGGGAGCAGCGTTCCGGTGGGGTTCGCGGGCGATGCCAGCATCACCGCGCGGGTCCCGGGACGCCATGCGGCCGCGATCCGGCTCGCGGTGGGCTGGAAGCCCGATTGCGGCGGGACGGGTACCGGGACCGGTTGCCCGCCCAGGGCGGTGACGAACTGGCGGTTGCAGGCGTAACCGGGGTCGGGCAACAGCACCGCGTCGCCTGCATCGGTCCCGGCCGCGAGCGCAAGCAGGATCGCCGCCGAGGCTCCGCTGGTGACGACCACGCGTTCCGGATCGATGCGCAGACCGTAGAGCCTCAGGTAGTCCCCGGCGATCGCGGCGCGCAGTGCACCGGTACCGTGCGCCGGCGTGTACCGGACCACGCCCGCGGCCATGGCCCGTGTTGCCGCCGCAACGACCGGCTCCGGGGTGGGGAAGTCCGGCTCCCCCACCTCCAGGTGGATCACGTCCCGGCCCACGGCCTCCAGGGCCTGGGACCGGGCCAGCACCTGCATCACCCGGAACGGCTCCATCGCGAGGCCCCGCTCCGACAGTCCCGGCGCGAACATCCTCAGCGCTTCTTCACGTGGCGCAGCATGCGCTTGCGCTTGCGCCGCTGCCGTTCCGTGAGCACGTTCCTGCGGCCGGCAAAGGGGTTCCTGCCAGTCCTGAACTCCAGGCGCAACGGGGTTCCGACCAGTCCCAGGTGCTTGCGAAAGAAGTTCTCCAGGAAGCGCTTGTAGCTCGCCGGCAGGGCCTCGGTCTGGTTGCCGTGGATCACGATCACGGGCGGGTTCTGCCCGCCCTGGTGGGCATAGCGCAGCTTGATCCGCCGGTGTCCGACCAGCGGCGGCTGATGTTCGGCCACCGCCGATTCGAGCAGCCGGGAGAGCTGCGGGGTGGAGAGCTCGGCGAAGGCGCTGGCCCAGGCCTCGCGCACGTCCTCGAGCAGGTGTCCGACGTTCGTGCCGTGCAGCGCCGAGATCAGGCGCAGCCGCGCGAAACGCAGGAAACCGAGCCGGCGCTCGAGGTCCCGGCGCACCATCTCGCGGCTATCCGGCTCGAGGCCATCCCACTTGTTCACCGCCAGCACGAGCGCCCTCCCCGCCTCCAGCGCCAGGCCGAGCAGGTGGGCGTCCTGATCCGCGATGCCGGACTGGGCATCGAGCACCATGATCACCACGTGCGCGGCCTCGATCGCCTTCAGCGTCTTGATCACGCTGAATTTCTCCACGGTGTCGTGTACCCGGGCCCGGCGCCGCACGCCGGCCGTGTCGATCAGCGTGTAATCCTGCCCGTCGCGGGTGAAGGGAATGAAGATGCTGTCCCGCGTGGTTCCGGCGATCGGGGTGGCGAGCACGCGCTCAGCGCCCAGCAGCCGGTTGATCAGCGTGGACTTGCCGACGTTCGGACGGCCGATCACCGCGACCCGGATTCCGGGCCAGCGATCCAGTGCCTCCGCCTCTTCTGCCGGGACCGGCCCCTCGCCGCCCGGTTCCGCCTGCTGCAGATCGAGTTCATCGCGCACCCGCTGCATCAGTACCGTGACCCCGCGCCCGTGCACGGCCGCGATCGGCAGGATCGGCCCGAGTCCGAGGGCGTGGAACTCCGCGGTGGCCGAATCGATGTCGAGACCGTCGGTCTTGTTCGCCACCACCAGGGCCCGCACCCCCTCGCTGCGCAGCCCGCGCGCGATCGACTCGTCCAGTGCGGTCAACCCGGCCCGGGCATCCACCATCAGCAGCACCAGGTCGGCCTCGGCGATCGCCTGGCGCGTCTGCCGGGCCATCGCGGCGTCCATGGTCTCTTCCTCGCCCGACAGCCCCCCGGTATCCACCACCATGTACGGGAAGCCACCGGCCCGGCCAATCCCGTACTGGCGATCCCTGGTGAGGCCCGGCAGGTCCGCGACCAGTGCGTCCCTGGAACGCGTGAGCTGGTTGAAGAGTGTGGATTTTCCGACATTGGGCCGCCCGACCAGGGCGATCACCGGAATCATCCCGCCCACCCTGCAGAGGGCTCATGCGCCGGGCGCTGCCGACGCGCCCGGCGTCTGGTCTCAGTCATCGTCCACACGCGCCCGGATCGCGCTGACCCGGCCATCGGCAGAGATGACATAGAGCACCCCGTCGTTCAGCACCGGCCGGGTGACGATCGCACCGGAACCCGGCCGGGTCCGGGCCATGATGCTGCCATCGTCGAGGCTCAGCCAGTGCAGGTAGCCCTGGTAATCCCCGACGACGGCCTGATCGCCGACCGCAACCGGCGCGGTGACACCGCGCAACCGCAGGTCGCGCTGCTGCCAGAGGTCTCCGCCATTGCGCGGATCGAGCCCCCAGATGTGGCTGTCTGCCGCCGTCATCACCAGCACCGCGGACTCCGGATCGATGTCACCCCCCTGGTAGGAGGAGAATTCCCGGGACCAGATCGTGTCCCCGCTGTCCAGCGTGACCGCGACCAGGCGGCCCTGGTAGGTGGCGGCGAAGGCTGCGCCCCGATGGACCGGTATGTAGCCATCGGCATCGATCAGCCGCTCCAGTTCCGAGCGCCCGGAGGGAACCCCGACGGTGGCCTCCCACAGCACGTTGCCCCGACCGGCGCCCAGCATCAGCAGGCGCCCGGTGTCGAAACTGGCCAGCACCCTGCCGGGCAGTATCTGCGGCACCTGTGCGCCTCGCAGGCTCAGCGCGGGTGTGGTGCGCAGCGCCGTCCAGCGGGTGGAGCCCGAGGCCGCGTCCAGGGCGTGCAGCCGGCCGTCGTTGGTCCGTGCAATCACCTGTCCACCCGCCACCGCGGAGACCGCCACCACCTCGCTGGACAGCTGCGTGCGCCAGATCTCGTCGCCGTCGTCGAGATTCACGGCGATCGCCAGGCCCTCGAGTGTCCCGAGCACGGCAATATCGTCCCCGACACCCATGCCCGCGGCGACCTGGACGTCATCCAGGCGCGTATCCCAGCGCGCGCTTCCGGAATCGAGCTCCAGCGCCGTCACGCGACCACGGACATCCGCCACCACGATCAGGTCCTCGGTCACGCCGGGACGCATCTGCCAGAGAAAGCGGTCGCCGCCCCGGCCGATGGACCGGGACCACAGGGTGGTCGGCGTCCCCACCGCGGTGAACTCGGGCAGCGGTGCCGGCGGTTCCGTGGTGTCACGGCTCCACAGGCCGCAGGCGGCAAGGGAGAGAACAAGCGCGGAGACCAGACCGAGACGCAGCGCAGCGGCGATCATGTTCAATGGTGACCCTTGACCTGGCGGTGAGACAGAACCAACACAGCATTGCGCGGCCGGAGTTCAATCTTCGGAATCACGTGTCGGGCCATTGCCGTCAGGCCGCGAGTTCATCGAGCTTCAGACGCAGAAACTCGGTGTCGTGTCCGGCCGCGAGGGCCTCCTCGTAGCGCCGCCGGGCCTCCTCGTTCTCGCCCCGGGCCCGGGCGATGTCGCCGCGGACCTCGGCGCGCAGCCCCGAAAAGGCATCCGAGGTCACATCCGCCAGCACCGCCTCCGCCTCGTCGACGCGTTCCGCAGCCACCAGATGACGCGCCAGGCGCAGCGACATGACCTGGCGATAGCCCGCTTCCACGGCGGCCGAGCGCGCCTGCTCGAGCGCATGAATCGCCCTCTCCGAGTCGTCCTGGCGGACCGCGGCGTCCGCGATCAGCGCCCAGCCCATGGACACATAGGGCGTGCCGCGGCCGTTCTCGGCGAGTTCCGGTGCCAGCGCGGAGGCCTGCGCGAACTGGCCGGCCTCAACATGCGACCGCACCATCATGTACAACTCGGATGCGGCCTCCGCACGGTCCGCCTGGCGATCGGTCCACCAGTTCCAGCCAAAGAGTCCGGCGATGCCCAGTATCACACCGCCGATGACAGCGGATCCGTTGTCGGACCACCACTGCTTGATTCGTTCGCCTTTTTCCTCGTCGGTGAGGTCGCTCATCTGTCCGGTCCTCCGGGTTGTCTCTGAAGCCGCGCCCGCATCAGTGCCGGCAGATCCTGCTGGGCAAGCGTCAGCTGCCCGGCCGCCGAATCGCGCAGCGGCTTCAGCACCACCGTGCCCGCGGCGATCTCGTCGACACCAAGGATAACCGCGTAGCGGGCACCGGTCCTGTCGGCCTTCTTCATCTGCGCCTTCATGCTGCCGCCGCCGCAGTTCAGCGTCAGACGCAGTGTCGGCAGTTCGTCGCGCAGGCGCTCGGCCAGCGCGAAGGCCTCCGGGCCCGCCCCGGCCCCGGCCGGGACGACCAGATAGATATCCGGCCCCACCGGCTCCGATGCCGACCCCTGCGCGAGCAGCAGGGTAACCAGCCGCTCGAGGCCCATCGCGAGCCCGATGGCCGGGGTTGCGCGTCCACCCAGCTGTTCCACCAGGCCGTCGTAGCGCCCCCCCGCACAGACCGTGCCCTGGGCGCCGAGTTCGTCGGTGACCCACTCGAACACCGTGTGGGTGTAGTAGTCGAGCCCGCGCACGAGGCGCGGATTGTGCGTGTAGGCGATGCCCAGGGTGTCGAGATGGGTCAGCAGCATGTCGAAGTGCGCGCGCGATTCCGCGTCGAGATCGTCGAACAGGGTCGGCGCCTCGCGCGCCACCGCAGCGGTGTCGGGATGCTTGCTGTCCAGAAGCCGCAGGGGATTGTCGTAGAGCCGCCGCAGTGCCTCCGGATCCAGCGCCTCCTGGCGGGCCTCAAAATAGGTGATCAGCCGATCACGGTAACGGGCGCGGCTGGCGGGGGTGCCGAGGGTATTGATCTCCAGGCGCAGGTTGCGCAGCCCCAGCGTTCGCCAGAGTCTGGCGGTGAAGGCCAGCAGCTCGGCGTCGACGTCCGGGCCCGGCACCCCGAAGACCTCGATGCCGACCTGATGGAACTGCCGGTAGCGGCCCTTCTGCGGACGCTCGTGCCGGAACATCGGCCCCAGGTACCAGAGCCGCTGCACCTGATTGTGCAGCAGACCGTGCTCGATGCCGGCGCGCACGCAGCCCGCGGTACCCTCCGGCCGCAGGCTCAGCAGATCGCCATTGCGATCCTCGAAGGTGTACATCTCCTTTTCGACGATGTCGGTGACATCGCCGATCGAGCGCGCGAAGAGTTCGGTAAACTCGACCGACGGCAGACGGATCTCCTGGTAACCGTAGGCCTCGAGCTGGCGGCGGATCTGGTGCTCGAGTTCCTGCCACACGTGCACCGTGTCGGGCAGGATGTCGTGCATTCCCCGGATCGATCGAATCGCCTTCATGCCGGTACCGGTGCGCCGGCGCGGCTGTTGTGTGACCGCCGCATCAGTCGGCGCCCAGCGTCAATCGTGCGGTCCGGTCCTCGCGCGTGTATGCCTCCAGGGCCACCGGCCCGCCGTCCCGGCTCACGCGGACCTCGGGTGCATTGCCCAGGATCAACCGCGCCGGCATCTCCACCACGATGCGGCGTTCGTCGCCCGCATGGAAGACGCCCTGCAAGACCACGTCGTCGGCCGCGGAGCGGACTTCGATCCAGGAGGTTCCGTCAAAGGACAGGGTCAGCGTGCTTGGGTCGCCGACCGCGGCAACGCCACCCTGCCCCGAGGGTGGCATCGGCTCCGGAACGGCCGGCATCCCGGGGTCGGCCGGCATGCCCGTCTGCGCTTCCGCGCGCACGCCCGGATCAGGCGCTGGGGCCGCGGTCGTTCCGGCCTCCGGGGTGCCCGGCGCCGGTTCCGTGGCCGGTGCCGGTACTGCCGCCGATGGCTCCAATGGGGGCTCCGGCGCGGGCTCCGGAGCCGGCCCCGGCTCAGGCGCGGGCGCCGCCGGCTCGGCGGGAGCGGCAGGCAGCCCGGGCTCCTGCAGCAAGGGCTCCGGCGGGGCCGGCAACGGGTCGGGTGGCAACGGCTCGCCGACCCGGCCGAGGGCCTCCGGCCCGGGAACCCGCTGCAGTTCCTCCGCCGGCTCCGGCACCATTGGGGTTCCCGACTCCGGCTCGGCCAGCGGCTCGGGCGCAGCGCCTGCGAAGCGCTGGACCTGTTCGCCGAACCAATCCGACAGAGCGGCCGTCGGGGCCTCTCCGTTGCCACCGCTCCAGGTGTAGACGCCAAGGCCGAGGGCCGAGGCGAGGATCGCCGCCACCGTCAGCCCCCAGATACCGCGGCTCAGGCCCCAGCGCCCGGAGGCATCCCGCTGCACGGTGGCCTTGAGGACGGGCTCCGCGTAACCCAGCCCCTCGTAGGACCGGATCCAGGTCTCCGCGTCGTTGTTCAGTTCCCGCGCCACCGTCCGAAGGTAGCCGCGCACATAGGCCGGCGGCATCGCCTCGAAGCGGTTGGCCTCGAGGTCCTCGATGATCCGGCGGGACAGGCGCGTGCGCGAGGCAAGATCGGCGATGGCGATCCCCGCCCGCTCGCGTGCATGCCGCATGGCCGCCCCCGGGTGCCCCGGGGAGGCCTCCTCCATCTCCACTGGCGAGGACTGGGTGCGCGCAGTCAGGCTGCCGACCACCGACACCGGCGGTCCCGGTTCGAGGATGTCATCGCGCCGCTGCCGTACACTGCCGTTCACCCGGGGCGGGGCCTCGTCAGAGGCACCCGATTCCCGCTCACCGGAACCGCCATTGCGCAGGCCCAGCGGCAGGCTGGAGATGTCATCGAGGTCATCCAGCCGGCCGAACACGGGCTCCTTGTCCTTCCGTTCAGCCACGTTCCTGCTCCAGGCGCTGGAGTTCGGCGGCCTCTTCGCTCTCGGCGAAATCCCGCATCAACCGCTGTGCGCAGCGCAGCGCGTCCTCCCGGTTGCCGAGCTGCATCTCGGCCCGATAGCAAAGCAGCAGGGATTCCGGCGTCACCACGTCGAGGGCGCGCAGACGCGACAGGAAGGCGCGGGTCTGAAACGGCCGCCCGTCCTGGTAGGTCAGTCGCGCCATCTCGTAGAGGGCATCCGGAAACCGCGGAGCGATCTCCAGGGCCTCGCGGATCCTGCGCTCGGCGCGCTCCGTCTCCCCGGCCTTCAGGTCACAGACCCCGGCGCCCACCAGTGCCACGTGACGGGCGCGGTATGACGGGTTCGTGCCCGCCTGCTCGAGGAGCGCCCGGCCCTCCGCGACTTCCCCCTGCCGGCAGAGCAGATCGCCAAGGTTCGTCTGCACGTAGGGGTCGTCCGGGTCGAGGGCCAGGGCCTTGCGATAGTGTTCCAGGGCGCGGTCGAGCAAATCCTGGCGTTCGCGCAGCGATGCCATGCCCAGGTGGGCCATCGCCAGTCTCGGATCGAACTGGATCGCTCGCTCCAGGGCCCGCTCGGCCTGCATCAGGTCGTTCTGCCGCAGGTAGCTGATTCCCAGCTCCGCGTTGATCTCCGCGGCCCGGCGCTGGTCCTCGCTCGCCTTCGGCTGCAGCCCGGCACATCCCGCGAGCAGCATGGCCGCGGCCAGCCAGAAGAGCAGCAGCGAAACCAGCCGTCCATGCGGCTTGAGATGCCGACCCGGGGTCAGCAGGATCCGCGGAAGCGAGCGCCGGCGCAGAGTGGCATGGCTGTGGGCGCCGTCGCGCCGTGCATGGATCGAGTCGGCCGATGCGTCCGTGGTGAGGGCCGTGACCGACGTCGTCATGCGCTGGCCCCGGGTTGCACCGGAAGCTCCGCGTGCAGCCTGATCATGCGCGCCGGGCGGTTGCTGCGGTCCATCACCTGGCCGATGAGCTGTCCACAGGCCGCATCGATATCGTCTCCACGGGTGCGCCGGACGATGGTCACGAATCCCGCCTCCGCGAGCAGGCGCTCGAAGGCCCGGACGGCATTCAGCGAGGGGCGCGCGAACGGCGCACCGGGAAACGGGTTGAACGGGATCAGGTTCACCTTGCAGGGGATCTCCCGCAGCAGGTCGATCAGCTGCTGCGCGTGTTCCGGCTGGTCATTGATTCCTGCCAGCAGCACGTATTCGAAGGTCACCCGATGGTGGTGTCCGCCATCGCGCGTGTATCGGCGGCAGGCCTGCAGCAGTTCACGGATGGGGTACTTGCGGTTGATCGGTACCAGCCGGTCCCGCAGCTCATCGTTGGGGGCGTGCAGGCTGACCGCCAGCGCCACATCCGTGACCCCGCCGAGACGGTCGAGCGCCGGCACCAGCCCGGAGGTGCTCACCGTGACCCGACGCTTGCTCAGCCCATAGGCATGGTCATCCAGCATCAGGTCGATCGCCTCCACCAGCGCCTCGAAATTCGCCAGCGGCTCGCCCATGCCCATGAAGACCACGTTGGTGACGGCTCGCGAGCGGCCTTCGGGCACCGGCAACCTCCGGTTCGCCATCCAGATCTGGCCGATGATCTCGTCCGCCGTGAGGTTGCGGTTGAAGCCCTGCTGAGCCGTGGAGCAGAAGGTGCAGTCCAGCGCGCAGCCCACCTGGGACGACACGCAGAGGGTGCCTCGGTCGTCCTCGGGGATGAATACCGTCTCAATGGCATTGCCATCCGCGAGGCGCATCACCCACTTCACGGTGCCGTCGTCCGAGCCCCGTTCCAGCGCGACCTCCGGCGGCCGGACGATGGCCTCCGCGGCAAGATGCTGACGCAGCGCCTTCGAGAGGTCGGTCATCGCGCTGAAATCGGTCACGCCGCGCTGATGGATCCAGCGGACCAGTTGCGTTGCGCGGAATCCGCGCTCGCCCCACCGCTCGAACTGCTCCGCCAGCCGCTGGCGGGACATGCCGAGGAGGTTCAACGGATTGGCGAGAGTTGCTGACATGGCGTCTGGTTTCTGGCCCTCGGCACGATCAGGCGGAACAACGCCCGAGGCGCGTTCCGTATCGTCCCTCCTGCCCGTGGCGGAGGGATGGGAAGAGGAAGCGATCATGCCGACGCGCGACCGGTTTTTCATCCTGCATGACGCCCTTCGGCGCCGCCCTTCCTAGTTTAATCCACCGGCGAAGGAAGCGCATTCGCGATCCGCGCCCCGGAACCCGACTTTTCCAGACCAGCGGGGGAGAGGGCGCACGGCGCCTGCCAGCACCCCGGGATTCCCGGGAGTGGACGGGAACCCCTGGCGAACTCAACGGGTTCGCGGGCAGATGCCGTCGTCGTCGAAGAAGAACGCGATCTCCGTGCGCGCAGTGTCGGGGCCATCCGATCCATGCACGGCATTTTCGTCAATACTGGTCGCGAAGTCCGCGCGGATCGTGCCGGGCGCCGCTTCCTTCGGGTTGGTCGCACCCATGATCTCGCGGTTCCGGGCAATCGCGTCCTCGCCCTCGAGTACCTGGACCATTACCGGTCCGGAGATCATGAACTCGACGAGGTCGGTAAAAAAGGGCCGCTCGCGGTGCACCGCATAGAAACCCTCGGCCTGGTCCCGGGAAAGCTGCAGCATCCGGGCGGCCACGATACGCAGCCCCCCCTTCTCGAAGCGGCTGTAGATCTCCCCGATCACGTTCTTCGCGACGGCATCGGGCTTGATGATGGACAGGGTGCGTTCCTCGGCCACGGACAGTCTCCTGGTAGACGGAATTGGGCTGGGCCGCCCGGGAGGGCGGCCGATGAAGCTGAAATCGCGGAGTAGTCTAGCGGCAGCCCCCTGCCGCGGCAATGAAGGTGACCGGCTCCCGGGGCCTGATCCCACAGGCCGGCGACGCTGCCGGGTGTCGACTCAGCCGCCCCGGGCCTCTGGAGGAGGCGCCGAAGCCTCGCCCACCGGCACGATCGGGATCGTCCGCTGCGAGGGTGGTCCCTGTCGAGCGCCCTCGGCATCGTGCTCCCCGTCCGGGCCGCGCGCCCGGCGGCGCCGCTCGAGCACATCGGCCAGGCTACGGCTGCTGAAGAACTGGTCCATCTGCCGGCTGAGCTCCACCCAGAGGTCGTGGGTAAGACACCGGGAGTCCTGGTTGCAGTTCACCAGCCCACCGCAGCGGGTCACATCGACCGGCTCGTCGACAGCGGAGATCACCTCGGCCACAGAGATCTCCGCGGCAGGCCGGCTCAGCCGGTAGCCGCCGCCCGGTCCCCGGCTGCTGCGCACCAGACCGCGCTTGCGCAGCCGGGAGAAGAGCTGCTCGAGATAGGAGAGCGACAGGCGCTGACGCTCTGCCACGTCTCCCAGCGACACCGGGCCTCCGCCCGAATACAGGGCTACATCGAGAATGGCGGTGACCGCATAGCGGCCCCGGGTCGTCAGTTTCATGGCTCTCCCTGCGGTAATCCCGCAGTGCACATTATCCGGGACCCTGGCGGGCGATCACCTATTTCCCGACGTGTTGCGCGGGGGAATCTCGCGCTCATCCGGTTCCAGGCCCTCCAGGTCGCGCTCCGAGACCGGGTGCATCTCGCCCGCGCCCCCGATGTCGATGCCGGCACCCTTGAGGGCGGCGCTGGTTCGCTCGAGACGTTCGTCGAGCTCGTGCATGTGACCAACGATGCGGTGAATCGCGTTGGCCACGGGATCGGGCATGTCCCGACTCAGGCCATAGGCGTCAAAGCCCATGCGATCGGCCATCGCCTTGAAGCGCGCATCCGGTTCCACCGGCGGCGCAAGCACCCGCGCGGGAATGCCGACCGCGGTGGCCTCGGCGGGCACATCGCGCAGCACCACCGCGTTGGAGCCCACCCGCGCGCGCGCGCCGATGCGCACCGGACCGAGGATCTTGGCCCCGGCACCGACCACCACGCCATCCTCCAGCGTCGGATGGCGCTTCCCCTTGTCCCAGCTCGTGCCGCCCAGCGTAACCTGATGGTACAGCGTGCAGTCGTCCCCGATCTCCGCGGTCTCCCCGATGACCACGCCCATTCCGTGATCGATGAAGAAGCGCCGGCCGATCCGCGCGCCGGGGTGGATCTCGATGCCGGTCAGCAGGCGGGTCACATTGGCCAGTACGCGGGCCAGCCAGCGCAGGCGCAGGCGCCAGAGGCCGTGCGCGGCGCGGTGCAACCAGACCGCCTGCAGGCCCGGATACGTGGTCAGCACCTCGAAGGTGTTGCGCGCGGCGGGATCGCGCTCGAACACGCACTGGATGTCTTCTCTGAGCCTGTGGAACATGGATACGGGGCCCGCGATTCAGGGACGTTACGATATCATGCGGAGCCGGGCGGACGTCCGCCGCCGCGCTCGGTGTGGGTCAGGATGCCGCGCAGGATCCGGACCTCGCTGGCACTCAGTCCGGCGCGCAGATAGAGATGCCGCAGGCGCCGCATCAGGTGTCGCGGCTTCTCCGGGTCCAGGAACTCGATCCGGATCAGCGCCCGCAGGTAATGGTCGAACAGGGCCTCCAGCTCGGACTGCGTCGCCGGCGGGTCCGGGTCGTAGCCGGGCGGCGACGCCGGCACCTGCTCGAGCGCAGCCACGCGGCAGCTGTAGGCCAGCACCTGCACCGCCGCGGCCAGATTCAGGGAACTGAAGGCGGGGTTGGTCGGAATCTGCACCAGGGCGTTGCAGCAGTCCAGCTCCTCGTTGGACAGCCCGCTGCTCTCGCGGCCGAAGACCAGGGCAACCGTGCCGCGCTCCGCCCGATCGACCAGGTCCCGGGCGGCGGCCGCCGGATCCACCGCCGGAACGGAGTGGCCCCGCCGGCGGGCACTGGTGCCCACCACCCAGACACAATCCGCGACCGCCTCTGCGAGGCCTGGGAGCACGCGGGCCGCGGTCAGCAGGTCATCCGCGCCGGCGGCCAGCGTGGTGGCCTCGGCCGACGGGAACCGCGCCGGATCGACCAGGACCAGGTCCGCAAGACCCATGGTCTTCATCGCGCGCGCCGCCGACCCGATATTCCCCGGATGGGTGGTGCCGACGAGGATCACGCGGATACGGGAGAGTGCTTCAGACATGCCGGGCTCCGAATGCGACAGGGCGATGAACGGTTCCGGGCATTATCGGCCTTGCGGCCGCGCACGTCCCGTCCCGCCATCGTCCCGGCACGCGATCGCCGACCGGGCCGGTGCATCCCGTGGCGTGGTGCGGATTTGGATCCCCGGGAGGCACGACGCGATAGAATTCGCAGCCATGACCGAAGGATCCTCACAAGCCGTGGCCGTGGATGCCGAGATCCGCTGCATCACCTTCGATCTCGACGACACCCTGTGGCCGGTGATGCCGGCGATCCATCGCGCCGAGGCCCGCTTCTACGAGTGGCTGCGTGTCAACGCGCCGCAGGTGTGCGAGCGCTACAGTCCCGAGGCCCTGGTCGCCGCCCGCGGCGCCTTCATCCGGTCGGCACCCACATCCGAGCGGCACGATCTCACCGGCCTGCGCAAGCGCTGGCTGCGCGGTATTGCCGAGGAGACGGGGGCCTGCCCGGAGCGCATCAGCTCCGAGGGCTTCGAGGTCTTCTGGATCGCGCGCAACGAGGTCGAACCGGATCCCGAGGCCGCCTCCGTCCTGGAGGTGCTGTCGCGCCACTTCCGGCTCGGTGCGATCAGCAATGGCAACGCCGACGTCTTCCGGACGCCGCTCGGCCGCTACTTCGATTTCGCGGTCCCGGCGGCCGAGGCGGGCGCGGCGAAGCCCGACCCGGCGATCTTCCGCGCCGCGGTCCGGCGCGCCGGCGTCGCGGTCGAGTCCATGCTCCACATCGGCGACGATCCGCTCTGCGACGTGCTGGGTGCGCGCAAGGCCGGCATGCGCGCGGGCTGGTTCAACCCGCACACCACCGCCTGGCCGCACGACGCCCCCGGACCCGAATTCGCCTTCGGGCGCCTGGGCCAGATCCCGATCCGGCTCGGCCTGGTCAGACCCGCACCGTTGCGCCCATGAGCGCCTCCAGTCGCTCGACATCCTCCGGCGTGTCCACGCCCGGGGGCACGCCCAGGTCCACCGAGCCCACCTGAATCCACGCACCGAGCGCCAGCGCCCGCAGCTGCTCGAGCTGTTCGAGGCGCTCCAGCCGCGCGGGCGGCTCGGCGGTGAGCCGGCGCAGGAAACCCGCGCGGTAGGCGTACAGGCCGAGGTGCCGGCGCGCCAGCGACAGATCCGGTGCCTGCCCGAGCCGGTGCGCCTCCCGGTCCCAGGGGATCGGCGCGCGCGAGAAGTACAGGGCCCGCCCGGAGGCATCGGTCACCAGCTTCACCTGGTTGGGATCGTGCAGATCCCCGACAGCGCGGATCGGCACGCCCAGGGTCGCCATGTCCGCCCCGGGATGGCGCTCCAGCAGCGATGCCAGTTCATCCAGCAGGCTGCCCGGCGTCAGCGGCTCGTCTCCCTGCAGGTTCACCACGCAGGTGGCGTCGGACCAGCCCTCCTCCGCCGCAACCGCCGCGATCCGGTCGGTTCCCGAAGGCAGATCGGCCGGCGTCCACCGCGCCTCGGCACCGGCCTGGCGCGCGGCCTCGAGCACCCGCTCGTCGTCGCTGGCGACGATCACCTGCCGTGCCGCGCTCTCCCGCGCCCGGGCGACCACGTGCGCGATCAGGGGCCTTCCCGCAATCGCGATCAACGGCTTCCCCGGCAACCGGCTGGACGCCATCCGCGCGGGGATCACCACCATGAATCCGTGTTCAGTCATATGCAATCCGGGTCTTTGGTGGGCACACTTCGTTTTGCCCACCCTGCAGCTGTCCCCGGCCCTCTGACCGTCGAGGCGCCGGAGGGTGGGCGCTGCGGGCGGGTGTCGGCAGCAGGGATGCTGCCGTCAAGCCTACACGGATGTATTCACGGCGTCCCGCCGGCAGGAGCGCCCCTGCGATTCCGCCCCGGAACGCAGCTCACTTCCCGCGCCAGCGTTCCTTTTCCTCCTCCGAGAGCACGCGGGCCTCGTCTTCGAGCATCACCGGGATGTCGTCCCGGATCGGATAGGCCAGGCCGGCGGAGACCGAGATCAGTTCCTGTGCCTCGCGGTCGTAGTGGAGCGGGCCCTTGGTGACCGGGCAGACGAGAATATCGAGCAGGCGCTTGTCCATCTTGTGTTACCCCAGGTATTTGAGCCGAATGGATGTCTCGAGGCGGTGCAGCAGCGCCTGTTCCAGGCCGGCCTCGGGCTGTGCCGAGACCGGCCAGTACCAGTGCCGCTCATCGGCGAAGTCCCGGCATTTTACGGCATCCTTCTCGGTCATCAGTACCGGGGCCTGATCGTCGAAGACAATGTCCCGCGCCCGAAAGCGGTGGTGATCGGGGAAGGGATGCGGCACCACGGCGATGCCTGCCGCCTCGAGGGCGTCGAAAAACCGCTCGGGATCGGCGATTCCCGCCACTGCGTGGGCGACCTGTCCGGCCAGTTCCTGCAGGGGCCGCGTGGAGGCCGGGCGATCCACCCGGCGCAGCAACGTCGATGGCGCCAGGTGCATGCGGTACTCGCCAGGCTGGGGGTCCCCGCCCGTGACCACCACGAAATCGGCCCGTTCGGCGGCCGAACGGGGCTCGCGCAACGGACCGGCGGGGAGGCACAGACCGTTGCCGAACCGGCGCCGGCCATCAACCATCAGGATGCTGATGTCCCTTGGCAGTCGGTGATGCTGCAGCCCATCGTCGGAGATCACCACGTCCACGCCCTGTTGCTCGGCCAGCGCGCGGGCCGCCCGCACACGGTCGCGGTCCACCCAGACCGGCAACGCGGTGCGCCGTGCCAGCATGATCGGCTCGTCCCCGACCGTGGCCGGGTCGGCGCCCGGACCCACCAGCACGCTGGCGGCCCCGTTGCGACGTCCGTAGCCACGGCTGACGATTCCCGGTCGATAGCCGGCATCCCGCAGCCGCCCCGCGAGCCACGCGGTCATGGGCGTCTTCCCGCTGCCGCCCACTGTGAGATTGCCGATGACGATCACCGCCTTCACTGGCAGGAAGACGGTGCGCTGGACCTCCTCCAGCCGGTTGCGCTTCCAGTTCGCGATCCCCGCGTAGATCAGCGACAGCGGAAACATGGCCGCGGCAAAGGGACCGCGCCGGCTCCACTGGCGCCACAGCCACCGCTCTACCACATCCACACCCGGTCCATCAGGGCCGTGAGGTTTGCATCGACTTGACGCCGTTCCTCCCAGAACCGCCGGCGCCCCGCGTCACCCCGCCTCCGGCGCAGGGCCTCGTCGCCCCGCAGTTCCTGCCAGTGGCCGGTGACCCCGGCCGGGGCCGGGAGAAGTGCCACCGGCAGGCCGTCGACGTCTGCCTGTGCGCCGAGACTCAGTGCCGAACCCGCGGCCAGGGCCTGCCAGAGCGCGTGGCGTCCGGGATATGCGAGATGCACGCCGTGGGCCGCGCTTGCCGCCGCGGCATACCAGCGGGGGTCATCCACGTGCAGCAGGGTCCCTCCCGGCAGGCCCGTGCGATCCCAGGCACTGGCCTTCAGCGTGGCCTCGGCGGGAGACACACCACCCTCGAGGCTCACCATCAGGATGTCGTCGCCGGACGGCGGCCATGCCTGCCACGCCTCCAGCCACGCCGGCCATTGTGCAGCCGTGCCGTGCCACCACCACAGGTGCCGTTCACCGCCCCCCGCGAGGCTGCGGAGCACTACGTCGGCCTGGGCCTCGGCAAAGCGCGCCTGAGGATCCGCGGCCGGCATCAGCTCGCCGGCCTGCCCCGTTTCCTGCCAGCCGGCGCGATCCGCCGCGGACAGAGGCCAGGCCACGGCGACGGGGGCGGTGGCGGCACCACCGACGACGGCCACCGGCGCCAGTGTCCTCCGCAGCAGGTTCTCCGGCGGCGTCGATTCCGCGACGATGATGCCGCAGGGCTGAAAGCGATCCAGCACCCGGGTCACTACGCTCGGCCGGTCGCAGGGACCGTACCCGATCCCGACCCTCGGCCAGGGCTGCAGCAGGCGGGTGAGCAGCGCCGGATCGTCCTCCTCGAAGGTCAGCACCACTCGCACGTCGCGGCGCCGGTCGCGAACCGCACCCAGCAGCTCCACGCCGAGCCGGAGCGAATCCGGGCCGGCACCGGCCTTGATCCAGACCACGCGGCCGCGTCCCTCCGGCGGTGTCAGGAAGCCGAGGCGGGCACGCGCACGGTGACCCTCGCCCTGGCGGTAGTCGCGCACCAGCGCACGCCATACCGCCCCGAACGCCGCGCTGTAACCGGGATCCGATTTCAATGGAGCGGGCTCCGGGACCGCGGTTGCGGGCCGTGCCGCCACGTGGTCGGGGTGCCGGACGCGCATCCGGCGCGAACGGTCCGGCCCGGTGTCCGCGGACTACTCTGCATCCGGTCCGGTTCCGACCGTCGCAATCGAGACCGCGGTGACGCCAAGCCGGCCCACCACGTCCAGTGCAGTGACCACCGACTGGTGGGTCGTGCCGGCATCCGCCCGGATCAGCACGGGATCCTCGGGCCGATCAGCGAGCGCCTGCTCCACCGCCCGTTCCAGGGTCTCGGGACGGCGGTTCACCAGCTCGCGGTCATCGACGTAGTACTGCCCCGTGGCATCGATCAGGATGTCGACCCACGCGCGTTCGGTGGCCACCGGCTCACGCTCGGCGGATGGAAGCTGCAGCTGGATGTCGGCGTGGCGATCGAAGGTGGTGGAGACCATGAAGAAGATCAGCAGCAGGAACACCACGTCGATCAGCGGCGTGAGATTGATCCCCGCCTCGTCGGTGCGTGGCCTGCGGAAGTTCATGTGACCGGACCCGCCCCGGAGGCGCTGCGCTCGCCGTGGATCACCTCGACCAGCTTCACGGCCTCCATCTCCATCTCCAGCACGAGTTCGTCGACCCGGCCGCGGAAATAGCGGTGGAAGATCAGTGTCGGAATCGCGACGCCAATGCCCGCGGCGGTGGTCACCAGGGCCTGCGAGATGCCCCCGGCGAGATCACGCGGGCTGCCGACACCGACGTCGGTGATCACGGTGAAGACCTCGATCATCCCCACCACGGTGCCGAGCAGCCCCAGCAGCGGCGTGATCATCGCGATCGTCCCGAGGGTATTCAGGAAGCGCTCCAGTTCGTATGCGACCCGCCGCCCGGTCTCCTCGATGGTCTCCTTCATCACCTCGCGCGAACGGTCCTGTGCCGCCAGTCCGGCCGCCAGCACCCGACCCAGCGGGGACCGTGCGCGCAGCCGCTGCAGCTGCATGTCGGCATCGGGCCCGCCGCCACGAACCTGCTCCCAGACCGTCAGCAGCAGTCCCCGGGGGACCACCCGCGAGCGGCGCAGCGACCAGAGGCGTTCCAGCACAATGGCCATTGCAATCACCGAACACAGCAGGATCGGCACCATCAGCCAACCGCCCGCCCTCACGATCTCCAGCATACCGACCTCCATCCTCTCGCGTCCGCGGTGCTGCCCCGCCCGCGATCAACCGGTGATGATAACTGCAGCCCCGAAGGCACGAAACTCGCCGCCGGCCCGATTTCAGGCGCGGGTGAACAGCGCCATGGACTCCACGTGCGCCGTGTGCGGAAACATGTCCATGATCCCGGCCGCTTCCAGGCGGTAACCGAAGTGATGCACCAGCCGCTCGGCGTCCCGGGCCAGCGTGGCCGGGTTGCAGGACACGTACAGCAGGCGCGGAATCGCGATCGGTCCCAGCGCCTCGACCACCATCGCGGCCCCGGCCCGGGGCGGGTCCAGCAGTGCGCGGTCGAAGGGGTCGCGCAGCCACGGCCGGTCGCCGAGCGTCTCGTCATCGAGGTTGGCGCAGACATGGCGGGTGTTGCGGATACCCTGCGCCTCGGCATTGGCTCGCGCGCGCTCGAGCATCCGCGCGTCGCCCTCGACACCGACCACCTCGCCGGCGCGCCGCGCCAGCGGCAGCGTGAAGTTGCCGAGACCGCAGAAGAGATCGAGCACGCGGGAACCTGCATCGGGCTCCAGCAGATCGAGCGCCCGGCGCACCATCTCGCGGTTGACCCCCGCATGCACCTGGATGAAGTCGAGCGGCGCGAAGTCCACCGCTACGTCGAAATCGGGGTGGCCATAGGACAGGCCGGTGCGTGGCCCGGCGTGGTAGTGCACGCTGTCCGGCCCCGCCGGCTGCAGATGGATCTGCAGCCCCTCCGTGTCGGCAAACTCCGCAAGCCGCCGGCCGTCCGCCTCGGAGAGCGGCTGCAGATGCCGGAAGACCAGCGCGGCCGTGCCGGAATCGTCCACTACCGCCTCGATCTGCGGGATCTTCGCGCGCGCGTCCAGCCCGTCGATCAGCCTGCGCAGCTGGCCGATCCGCTGCCCGAGCGCCGGGTGCAGCACGGGG
This sequence comes from Thioalkalivibrio sp., assembly GCF_041690275.1. NCBI lineage: Bacteria > Pseudomonadati > Pseudomonadota > Gammaproteobacteria > Chromatiales > Ectothiorhodospiraceae > Thioalkalivibrio > Thioalkalivibrio sp. The sequence continues at coordinate 43,374 of NZ_JAWLHP010000010.1, read as the reverse complement.
CAGTCCCACATGTCCGCGAGGTAGCGCCCGGCGCGCTCGCGAAAGCCCACCAGTGTGCCCCCCTTTTTCGGCACGTACTTGACCCCCAGCCGGGCCGTGCGCCGGTAACCCAGGGTATCCCCGATCAGCGGCTCCAGCCGTCGCTCCGGGCTCACGCGCCCGATCCGGGACAGGGCCTCGAACAGGCCCTTCTCCTTCAGCTGCCGCTGCAGCCCCATGTCCGCGTGCATCAGCCGACACCCGCCGCAGATCCCGAACCACGTGCAAGGGGGCTCCACCCGTTCCGGCGCCGGTTCCAGTACGGACTCGAGCCGCGCGATGTCGTAGTTCCGCTTGCGCCGGGTCTGGACCGCCCGCACGCGCTCACCGGGCAACGCACCGGGTACGAAGCAGGCCTTGCCGTCGCGGCGCCCGACCCCCTGCCCGTCCAGGGTCAGGTCCTCGATCCGGACTTCGAACGGGTTGCGGTCGGTGCTCATGCGCTGGCGCGAGCGGGGGCCGCGCCGCTCCATGCCGACAGGAAGGCCTCCAGATGCGGCTGCCGTTCCTGGGCGAGGTAGCCGCGCAGGAGCCCCTTGCGCTGCTCCAGCGCCTCGGCGCTCAGCGCGCCGCGCATGCGCTCAAAGTGCAGAAAGACCAGGTAGGTGTTCAGCACGTCGTGCTCGACGTAGTCGTGGATCATGCGACGATTTCCGTCCCGCCACGCGGGCCAGACCTGGCTGCCGTCCATCCCCAGTTTTCCGGGAAGTCCGAGCAGCGAGGCGATCATGTCGAGGCCGGCCACCGCCCGCGGCTGGTAGCCGGCGAGCACGTCCATCAGGTCGATGTGGCGCCAGTGAAAGCGGCTGAGATAGTTGTTGTAGCGGAAGCTGCGGTCCTCGTCCCCCTGGTCCCAGTAGCGCGGCGCGGCGACCCCGTGCAGCAGGGCGCGGTAGTGCAGCACCGGCAGGTCGAAGCCGCCGCCGTTCCAGCTGACGAGGGTCGGGGTCCGCTTCTCGATCACCTCGAAGAACTGGCGCAGCAGTTCCGCCTCGTCCTCGGTATCGCGCCCGAATGCGGAGACCTTGATCTGCTCGCCGCCCTGGTACAGCACCCCGATCGAGACCACGCGCTGCAGGGGGTGCTGCAGGAATTCCGTGCCCGTCCGGATGCGGCGCAGCGCGAACAGTGCCTCGGCCACCTCGGCGTCGGACAGCCCCTCGAAATCGTGCAGCCGCCGCGCGCCTTCGATGTCGGGAACCGTCTCCAGGTCGAAGACCAGTACCGGCCCGCTGCTCATGCCGGGTACACGCCGGTCGAGATGTAGCGGTCACCCCGGTCGCAGACGATCGCGACCACCAGCCCGTCGCGAAGCCCGGCTGCCACCTTCAGGGCGGCGGCGACCGAGCCGCCGGAGGACACCCCGGCGAAGATCCCCTCCTCGGCGGCCAGCCGGCGCATCATCGTCTCGGCCTCCTCCTGGCTGATGTCCAGGGTCCGGTCAACCCGCGAGGCATCGAAGATCGACGGCAGGTAGGCCTCGGGCCAGCGCCGAATGCCCGGAATCGCGGAACCCTCGGTGGGCTGCACGCCGACGACGGTGACCGCGGGATCCTGCTCCTTCAGGAAGCGCGAGGTGCCCATGATGGTGCCCGTGGTCCCCATCGAACACACGAAGTGCGTGACCGCGCCCTCCGTGTCGCGCCAGATCTCCGGGCCGGTGCCGCGGTAGTGCGCGTCGGGATTGTCGGGGTTCGCAAACTGGTCGAGGACCCTGCCCCGGCCCTCGCGCTCCAGCTTCTGGGCCAGATCGCGTGCTCCCTCCATGCCCTGCTCCCGCGTGACCAGGATGATCTCCGCGCCGAAGGCCTTCATGGCGGCGCGGCGCTCGGCCGACATGTTCTCGGGCATGATCAGAAGCATGCGGTAGCCCTTTATCGCCGCGACCATCGCCAGCGCAATGCCGGTGTTGCCGCTGGTCGCCTCGATCAGCGTGGCGCCCGGACGGATCTCGCCGCGCAACTCGGCCTGCAGGATCATGTTCAGGGCCGGCCGGTCCTTGACGGAGCCCGCCGGATTGTTGCCCTCGAGCTTCACCAGCACCGGCGCCGGCAACCCGGCCGCCAGGCGCTGCAACCGGACCAGCGGGGTGTTGCCGACAAAGTCTTCCAGCGTGGGGAAGGATTCGGTCTTTGGTCGCCTCATCCCGGCAGAGTATACCGGCTCACGCAAGGGCGCACTTACCCGCCGGACGGCTCCGACGCCCACCCCTCCAGCACCACGAAGGCCTGGGCGTAGTCGTGTTCGTCACTGATGCTGAGGTGGATCCGCGAGACACCGAGCCGTGCCGCGGTGCGGGCCGCGGCGCCGCTGAGCGCGATGCCCGGACGGCCGGCCGGGTCGTGGGTCACGCAGACCTCGTGCAACGCCATGTGCCGGCCCACCCCGCAGCCGAGCGCCTTGGCCAGCGCCTCCTTTGCGGCGAAACGGCGGGCCACGAAGCCCTCGGGACGCGCGGCGGGGAGCTCGGAGCGCTCGTCCGGATGCAGCAGCCGCTCGAGCAACCGCTGACCGTGACGCTCGAGCAGCGGGCGCATGCGCGCGACGCGGACCAGGTCGACACCGACGCCCAGGATCATGCGCCGGCCCGCGTTCAGGGTCGCCGGCCGTGGCGCGCGGCGTCCATGATGCTGCGCATGTGGCTCACGGCCTCCGGCAGCCCGGTGAACAGCGCACGGGCGACGATCGAGTGGCCGATGTTCAGCTCGTGGAACAGCGGATGCGCAGCGACCGGACGCACGTTGTCGTAGTCCAGCCCGTGACCGGCGTTGATGGCCAGCCCCATCTCGTGGCCGGAGCGGGCGGCAGAGAACAGCGCCTCGGCCAGTCGCGAGCGCTCGGCACCGTCACGGGCATTGGCGTAGGCGCCGGTGTGCAGCTCGACCACCGGGGCACCGATTGCGACGGCGGCCTCGAGCTGCCGCAGGTCCGGTTCGATGAACAGCGAGACCTCGATCCCGGCGTCGTTCAGCGGTTGCACGAACTCGCGCAGGCGAACCAGCTGCCCGGCCGCGTCCAGCCCCCCCTCGGTGGTCAACTCCTCGCGGCGCTCGGGCACGATGCAGCAGGCCTCCGGCACCAGCTGCAGCGCGATCGCCTGCATCCCCTCGGTCGCCGCCATCTCGAGATTCAGCGGCCGCGTGAGGCGCGGTTTGATCCCGAAGACGTCGTCGTCCTGGATGTGCCTGCGGTCCTCGCGCAGGTGCAGGGTGATCGAGTCCGCCCCGCTGGCCTCGGCCAGGCGCACCGCCTGCATCAGGTCCGGGTAGGGGGTGTGCCGCGCCTGGCGGATGGTGGCGATGTGATCGAGATTCACGCCGAGCCGCAACGGCGGTGGGACAGCTGCTTGCATGATGGAATGGATCCTGTCAGAGAAGGCGCCGGGTCTGGAGCTCCCGGCCGTCAAGGTGTTGGTCGATGAGGCACCGCATGAAGTCCCGGGCGGCGCGCAGGTCATTATCGGGCAGGCGGGAACCGGTGGCGAGCGCCAGCAGTGCCTCGCCGCGCAAGCTACCCGGCGCGGCCTCGGTGAGGGCCTCGCCGAGCCCCTCGTCGGGACGGTAGCGGTAGTGTGCCTGCGCATCGGGCAGGACCCCGGGCAGGTGATCCAGCCCGGAATCGATCAGCGCGAGCAAGGACCATTCCGCCGCGCGCAGGCTGTGCTCCGGACGTTCCGGTGCAAGCAGCCCCTGGTAGGCCTGCTCGAGAATCCCGACCACCTCGCCCGCGGCGACGTCGCGCGGAAACAGGCGCAGCACCAGCTCGTTCAGATACAGGGCACAGATCATCGCCCGCCCCGAGAGCGGGAACACGCGCCGCTCCTCGCCCAGCGTGAGACTGGGCAGGTCGCCCCGCCCGCGCCAGGCAAGGTCCAGCAGCACGAAGGGTCGGAGGGATCCGGCCCGCCCGCGCGCCAGCACCGCGGTACGCCCGGCATCCCGGGTAACCAGCTCCAGGATCCGGCTGTGTTCCCGAAACGGGCGGGCATGTAGCACGAAGCCGGGAGCGGGCAACTCTGGACGTCCTGCCGTCACCGCGGTTCTTCGATGCCCAGCTCCCGCAGCGCGCGATTGCTCTGCGACCACCCTGCCTCCACCCGGACGGTCAGGCGCAGCATGATCCTGCGCCCGAGGAGTTCCTCGAGCTGTTGCCGGGCCGCCTGGCCGATGCGTTTCAGCATCTGTCCGCCCTTCCCGATCACGATGCCCTTCTGGCTTGGCCGCTCAACCACGATCAGCGCGTCGATATGGGTGATGTCGGGACGGTCCTCCCAGCCCTCGACCCGTACCGCCACCGAGTACGGGACCTCCTGGCCCAGGCGCTCGAGCAGCGCCTCGCGGATCATCTCCTCGGCCCGGAAGCGCTCGGGACGGTCGCTGAGCTGTTCCGGATCGTACAGAAACGGCCCCTCCGGCAGGTGCCGTCCGAGTTCCTCCACCAGACTGCGGAGATTACCGCCGGTCCTTGCGGACAGGGGCACCACCGCAAGATAGTCGTGCTCCTGCGCCCGTGCCTCGAGGAACGGCAGCAGAGCCCGCTTGTCGGCAATCCGGTCGACCTTGTTCACCACCAGGATGACTGGACGCCCTGCGGAGCGGATCGCATCCAGGATGAAGCCATCCCCGGCCTCGAAACGGCCGGCCTCCACGATGAAGCAGACGATGTCGGCATCGGCAAGCGCCTGCACCGCGGTACGGTTCAGCACCTGGTTCACCAGGCGGCCGGGCTCCGGGTCGATTCCCGGCGTGTCGATAAGCACGGTCTGCTTCCGGCCCTCGGTCACGATGCCGAGGATCCGGTTGCGGGTCGTGTGCGGCTTGCGGGTGATCGCGGCCAGCTTCTCACCGACCATCCTGTTCATCAGCGTGGTCTTGCCCACGTTGGGCCGCCCGATCAGCGCAACGAGGCCGCAATGCGTCCGGTCCATGCCTGCCGTCACTGATTGGCCTCGCGCCGGAGGCGGACCAGCGCGGCTTCGGCGGCCTGCTGCTCCGCGGCCCGCCGGCTGGAGCCGGTGCCCCGCTGCCCCCAGGATTCGCTGGGCAGCCAGGCCTCGACTGCGAAACGGCGCCTGTGATCGGGTCCCGACACATCCAGCAGCCGGTACTCGGGCAGTGCACAGCCGCGCCCCTGCAGGAACTCCTGCAGCCGGGTCTTGGGATCCTTCAGCGATTCGGCGCTGGGCAGGGAATCGAGGCGCCGTGCGTAGAGACCCAGCACGAACTCCCGGGCCGCCGCGTATCCCGCGGTGCGATAGCTCGCGCCGATCAGGGCCTCGAGCGCGTCGGCGAGGATCGACTCGCGCCGCTGCCCGCCGGTCTTGCGCTCTCCCTGACCCAGGTTCAGCGCCCCCTCCAGCCCCGCGGCGCGCGCGGTCTCGGCCAGCGCGACGCGGTTGACAAGGGCCGCGCGCAGACGGGTCAGGTCGCCCTCCGGGGCATCCGGCAGGCGTTCGAACAGCGCGTCGGCGATCACCAGACCCAGCACCGCGTCTCCGAGGAACTCGAGCCGCTCGTTGTGCCGGGCACCGGCGCTGCGGTGAGTGAGCGCCTGTGCGAGCGAGTCCGCTTCGCGCAATGCCTCCGGCAGCAGACTGCGGAAATCCGTCGCGTTCACCGGCGCCCCGGCAGCCATGACGTGCCTGCGGCCCGCGAAGGCATCGGACCCGGGCGACCGGTCAAGGAGAGAGCTTGTCGCGGCGGTTGAACTGGGCCACGAGGTCAAGATTGGCGAAGAAGGTGCGTCGGACCTCGTAGTCCAGCAGCATGTAGCGCCCCGAGCCGTCTTCCTCGAAGCTGACGTTCTCGCGCTCCACGTTTTCATAGATCGAGTTGATCGCGAGACGCCGGTTGATGTCGTTCCAGATCTGCTGCGGGCTGCGCTCCGCCACCCCGGGGGTGGCGGCCACGTCGGTGACGATGGCCCGTACCGTCCAGTACTGGATGTAGTCCTTGCCGATGGTCAGGAAGAAATTGGCGACAAGTACCGCGAAGAGGACGAAGATGATCACGGTGAACCCCCCGATCCCCCGCATCCGTTGTCTTGATCTCAGCATTGCGCGATGCCCCCTGTGATGTCTTCAGTGAATGCGGTTGCCCACCCGGGAGAAATCCCAGTGTCCGCCATTGTAGTCCCAGTTCAGCCAGATGAAGAGCGCGCGGCCCACCAGCAGGTCCTCGGACACGAAGCCCCACATGCGGCTGTCATTGCTGTTGTCCCGATTGTCGCCGACCATGAAGTAGTGCCCTTCGGGTACCCGCACCGACCCGCTCATTCCGGGTGCCCGTTCCCACATCAGGATCTGGTGGGGCGTGTCGCCGAGATGTTCCCGGAATACGGTGGCGTCGGTCATCATCCGGCCGGATCCCACGCCCTCGTAGGTACCCACCTCCTCGAGGCGCTGCGGCTCGCCGTTCACGTAGAGCGTCCGGTCCCGGAACTCGATGAGATCGCCCGGAATTCCGACCACCCGCTTGATGTAGTCCTCGGCCGGGTTGCGCGGATACTTGAACACCGCGACGTCGCCGCGCTCGGGGCTGCCGGTCTCGAGGATCACGCTGCGCGTGACCGGCAACCTCACGCCATACGAAAACTTGTTCACCAGGATGAAGTCCCCGACCAGCAGGGTGGGCATCATCGACCCCGAGGGGATGCGGAAGGGCTCGGCGACGAAGGAGCGCAACACCAGCACGATCAGCAGTACCGGGAAGAAGGACCGTGAATAGTCCACGTACCACGGCATCTGCTGCCGCCGTTCGGGACTCATCCAGCGCCGCAGGACCGCCCACACCAGCCAGATCACGCCCGTGACCAGCGTCGCCAGCACCAAGATCAGCTCCAGGCTGAACGTCATATCAGGTCCCTTCTCGGAAACCGGCCCGTGAGGCCGGATCAGCCCTTGTCAGCGCTCGAGAGCACGGCGAGAAAGGCCTCCTGGGGAACATCCACCCGGCCGATCTGCTTCATCCGTCTCTTGCCCGCCTTCTGTTTCTCCAGCAGCTTGCGCTTGCGTGTCGCATCGCCACCGTAGCACTTCGCAAGCACGTTCTTGCGCAAGGCCTTCACGGTCGACCTCGCGATGATCTTGGAGCCGATCGCGGCCTGGATCGCCACCTCGAACATCTGACGCGGAATGATGCCACACATGCGCTCGGTGAGCTCCCGGCCACGGCTCGGGGCCTGGTCGCGGTGCACGATCGCGGACAGTGCGTCGACCCGCTCGCCGTTGATCAGGATATCCACGCGCACCAGCGGCGCCGCCTGGAAGCGCAGCGGCTGGTAGTCGAAGGACGCGTAGCCACGGGTCGCCGACTTCAGGCGGTCAAAGAAATCCATCACCACCTCGGACATCGGCATCTCGTAGGCAAGGGCGACCTGGCGCCCCATGTACTGCATCTTCACCTGCACGCCGCGTTTCTCCACGCACAGGGTCATCACCGCCCCGACGTACTCCTGCGGCAGCAGGATGTTGGCCAGGATCACCGGCTCGCGGATCTCGGCGATCTCGTTGGCGGGTGGCAGCTCCGAGGGATTGTGCACCGGAACCACCTCGCCGCTCGTCTTCTCGACCTCGTAGACGACCGTCGGTGCGGTGGAGATCAGTTCCAGTCCGTACTCCCGCTCGAGGCGTTCCTGCACGATCTCCATATGCAGCATCCCGAGGAATCCGCAGCGGAAGCCAAATCCGAGCGCCTGGGAGGTCTCCGGCTCGAACTGCAGGGACGCGTCGTTCAGCCGCAGCTTGTCCAGGGCCTCGCGCAGGTCGTTGAAGTCCTCGGCGCTGATCGGGAACAGCCCGGCGAAGACGCGCGGCTGCATCTCCTTGAACCCGGGCAGCGGGCTTTCGGCGGGATTCTTCGCGTCGGTGAAGGTATCGCCGACCTTCGCCCCGGTGATGTCCTTGATGCTGGCGATCACGTAGCCCACCTCGCCGATGTCGAGAAACGGGCGATCCACGGGTTTCGGTGCGAACACGCCGACACGGTCCACCTCGTAGCTGCGTCCCACGGACATCGCCGTGATCCGGCGCTGCGCATGCAGCCGGCCGGCCTTGACCCGGACCAGCGCCACTACGCCGAGATAGTTGTCGTACCACGAGTCGATCACCAGGGCCCGCAACGGCGCGTCCGGATCGCCCTCCGGCGGCGGGATCCGGCGCACCAGCTCCTCCAGCAGCTCGGGGACACCCTCGCCGGTCTTTGCCGACACCCGCAGCGCGTTCACGGCCTCGATGCCGATCACATCCTCGATCTCGCTGGCCACGCGGTCAGGCTCCGCCGCGGGCAGATCGATCTTGTTCAGCACCGGCACCACCTCCAGTCCCTGGTCAATGGCCGTGTAGCAGTTCGCCACGCTCTGCGCCTCGACGCCCTGGGAGGCGTCCACCACCAGCAGCGCCCCCTCGCAGGCGAACAGCGAGCGCGAGACCTCGTAGGAAAAATCAACGTGACCCGGGGTGTCGATGAAGTTGAGCTGATAACGCTGACCGTCGCGGGCGTCATAGAACAGGGAGACGCTCTGCGCCTTGATCGTGATCCCGCGCTCGCGCTCGAGATCCATCGAATCGAGCACCTGTTCCGCCATCTCGCGCTCGGACAGACCGCCGCAGACCTGGATGAGACGGTCCGCGAGGGTGGACTTGCCGTGGTCGATGTGCGCGATGATGGAGAAGTTGCGGGTCAGTCGGGGGTCAGTCATTCGGAGTCAGCTCGTCGATCAGTGCCGGCGCATCGAGGAAGTGGCAGCAGAGGACCTCGCCGTCCACCGCCAGAACGGGCACCTTGGCGTTGAAGCGCATCGCCAGATCGGGATCCTCGTCGATGTCGACGCGCTCGAGCTCGAAAGTATAACGGCTTTGCAGGGACCTGAGCTCCGCGAGCATCCGCTCGCAGAGCCCACAGTCGATCCGGTGATAGAGGATCAGCGTTGGCAGGCGCCCGGCCGGACGGTCGCCGGCGGGCGGAGGGGGCGCTCCGCCACGGCCGGCAGACCGTCCGCGGCGCTCTACCGTCATTCCTGCGGCATGCGCAGCGCGATGAAGACCGGGGTGCCTTCCCGATGCAGCAGCACCGGGACAGAACGCCCGGGGGATGCGGCCTCCGCACGTTCGCGCAGGGCCTGCGGCGATGGCACGGGATCGCCGCCGAACTGCACGATCACGTCGCCGGAGCGAATTCCGGCGGCCCGGGCCGGGTTCCCGGTGACCTCGGCCACGCGCACGCCCTCGTCAGCCAGCCCGAGTATCTCCCGCTCCTCGGTGGTCAGAGGCTCGATCTCCATGCCCAGCATGCTCTGCGACTGGGCCTCCGACGGAATCGCCGGGACGCGGCTACCCGTCGCGATCTCTTCCGGCAGCGCGTCGATGGTCACCTCGACCACGATCTCGCGGTCACCGCGGAGCACGTCGACCTCCACCTCGGAGCCGACCGGCGTGCGGCCGACAATGGGCGGCAGGGCACTGGAGCGAGGCACGTCGATCCCGTTGAACCGGAGGATCACGTCGCCGGTGCGAAGACCCGCTTCCTGCGCCGGGCTGTCCGGCTGCACCTGTGCCACCAGTGCCCCGGTGGGACGCTCCATTCCGAAGGAGTCCGCGAGGTCCCGGGTGACCTCCTGGATCAGCACACCCAGCCAGCCCCGCGTGACGGTGCCCGTCTCGAGGATCTGCTCGGCCACCTCCATGGCCATCTCGATCGGGATCGCGAAGGAAAGGCCCATGAAACCGCCAGTGCGGCTGTAGATCTGGGAGTTGATGCCCACCACCTCGCCATCGAGATTGAACAGCGGGCCGCCGGAGTTGCCGGGGTTGATCGCGACGTCGGTCTGGATGAACGGTACGTAGTTGTCGGAGGGCAGGCTGCGGCCCTTCGCACTCACGATTCCGGCCGTCACCGAGTGGTCGAATCCGAATGGCGAACCGATGGCCAGTACCCACTCGCCCACCTTCAGCGATTCGGAGGAACCCAGCTGCAGCGTCGGCAGCTCCTGGGCATCGATCTTCAGCACCGCGACATCACTCTCGGGATCCGAGCCGATCACCTCCGCAGTGAAGATCCGCCGGTCGGACAGTCGCACCACGATCTCGCCACCGTTCGCGATCACGTGGTGATTGGTCAGGATGTAGCCATCATCGCTGTAGATGAACCCCGACCCCATCGAACGGCGGTCGAAGCGATCCGGGATGCGGGGACCCTCACCGCGTTCGCCGAAGAAGCGCTCGAAGAGATCCTCGAAGGGCATTCCTTCCGGAATCTCGGGGTCGGGCCCGCCTTCGGCCGCGGCGCGCTCGCGCGACGAGGAGATGTTGACCACCGCGGGACTGTACTGCTCCGCCAGCGGTACGAAATCGGGCAGATCCCGCGCCGAGACGGGAACCGACAAGGCGATCAGCATCGTTGCCAGAAAGAACCAGCGATACATATTCATGAGCCCCTTCAGGAATGGTTGCGTATGTGTCTAGAGGCGCCGGCCGCGCACAAGTTCCGCGGTCGGCCGGAATCGGCGGCACGGCACGTACCCACAGGAGCGAGCGGCGCCAACGGCCATGCGCGGAGGGCTAGTCGACGATGCGGCCGGCGGCGGGTGACGGCATCGGGGACTGGCCCGCCGGCTGCCGTCCAAGCAGCACCGGCTCGAAGCGGTCCCCCTGGCCGCGCAGCCATCGGCGCACCCCCGCGAGCCCCAGCGAGAACCCGGCGATACCGGCCAGGATCAGGACTCCATCCGCCAGCCCGGGGGCAATCCAGCCCACCGTGATCGGCAGCAGCATCATCCCGAACAGGGGCAGCAGATACATCGCAACCGCGCCGGACACCAGCGCGCGGTCGCGCACGCCCAGCCTGACGCGGTCGCCCGGTCGCAGCCCGTGGCTGTTCGCCAGCCGCAACTCGAGTTCGCGCCGCCCGAGGACCTCCGACAACACGCCATTGCCGCAACCACTGCGGGCCGAACAGGAGCCGCAGGTCGACCGGCGCTCCACGCGCACCGTCGCCCAGGCCGCGTCGGCCGCCACTACTACGCCCTGTTCTTCCAGCCAGTCGCTCATCGGAGGCCGCCGGCGGAGCTCAGTTGATCCCGCCGGCGCGGAAACGCGCGGCGTCGGCGATCCGCTCAGCCGTCTTGACCGGCACCTCGCCAACCACCGTGACCTGATGACCGGCAAGTGGCCGGGCGAGGGCATGGGTCGCCCCCGATCGGGTCACGCCCTCGAAGGTCTCTTTGTCGTCCGTGGTGGGATCGACGTAGACCGATACGGTCGCGAGCCCGTCGCTGAGCACGAAGTGCAATGACGACCCGCCGTCTTCCTCCGGTCCGATGCTGCGCTCGGTCACGATGACCGTGCTGAACCCGGGCGGCAGGTCCTGGAAGTACCATTGGCCGTGCCGGTCCTGCTGTTCAGGCGAGACCCCGGCCGCACGCACCTCGATCCGTCGGGCGTCGCAGCCGTGCGGCGCAAGGGATTCCTCGAACACCACGTCGAGAAACTCCAGCTCGGTGAAGATCAGCCGTTCGAGCAGCTGTCCGTCCCCGTCGATCAGCTCGCTGAGCAGCGGAAGACCGGTGTCTCGGTGCAGGCAGTACTCGTGACTGTAGCGATAGGCGTCGCGCGCCTCGGCATGCAGCCGGTAACAGGGGAATCCGGCGATCCGGTCAAAGCCGGATGAGCTCAGGTCATAGCGTTCGTTCGCCCGAAGCATCGCCGCCGCGAAGGCGGGTGGTCGTTGCGGGGCTCCTCCCTGCTGCCGGCCGCCGCCGTCGATGCGTGCGCCCTTGATCGCGCTGATGCGGTCCACCTCGCGAATCACCTCACGCGCCGACCCGGTCAGGGTCTGCAGACGCTCCCGGTATCCGTCCTCCTCGGCCGCATGGACCACGCGCACGGTGTCCATGCGCTCACCCCGCTGAAACACGAAGGTGCCTTCGTAGCTGTGCCGGTGCATGCTGTCGGCCATGCGCTCCAGCCACTCTTCCGGACCGTAGTCCTCCTCCGCCGGGAGGTTCAGCGGCAGGAGGAGCGCGAGTACGGCGACGACACGCAGGGTCCAGCCCCACATCCCCACTTACTCGCCATCGACCGAGTTGCGCACCCGGGCGAATGCCGAAGAACCGGGAGCCACCAGCTCCGCGTGGTTTTCGAGATAGCGCGCAAAGCGCGGGTCGGGCGCCGTGACCAGCTCGCTCTCGGCCGGCTCCTGAATGGTGCTGGTGTCCACCGTTGCGGCGGGCACTCCGTCGTCGGTACCGGTGATCGTCTGAAGCCCGAGCAGGGAGACCACCGCCACCGCAGCCGCGATGCCGACTCCGGCAACCGGCTTCATCCAGCGCCCGCTCGCGGGCGGGTCCCTGTGCACGTCCAGCGGGTTGTCATCGGCGATCCCGCTCTGCACCCCTGCCAGGAAATCCCGGGGTGCGACCCGCTTCATACCACCGCGCAGGCTGTCGCCGATCAGGTGGTAGCGGGCCCAGATTCGGCGGTCGTCTTCGGATTTCAGGAGTTCGTCGATCAGGCGGCGCGTCTCGAAGCCTTCGGTTTCGTTGTCGACGAGTGCGGAGAGACGTTCGGACTTGCTTGCTTGGTCGTTCATTGGTTCTGCTCGCTCAATCGTTTAGCAACGGACCCAGGGTCCGGTCGATGGCCTCGCGGGCCCGAAAGATGCGCGAGCGGACGGTGCCGATCGGGCATCCCATGGTCTGGGCAATCTCCTCGTAGCTCAGTCCTTCGAGTTCGCGCAGCGTGATCGCGGTTCTCAGATCGTCCGGCAACCGCTCGATCGTCCGCTGCACTGCCGCCTGTATCTCCTCTGACAACATCTCCCCTTCCGGGGTTGCACTATCCTTCAGTGCGGAATCGCCGCCCATCTGTTCGGCGTCCTGCGGGTCCACCTCAGCCTCCGGGCGCCGACGTCCCTGGGCGACCAGGTGGTTCTTCGCGGTGTTGATCGCGATGCGGTAGAGCCAGGTGTAGAAGGCGCTCTCACCCCGGAAATTCGCCAGCCCGCGGTAGGCCTTGATGAAGGCCTCCTGGGAGACATCGAGTGCCGCGGCATGATCATGCACGTAACGTCCGACCAGGTTGATGATCTTGTGCTGATATTTCAGGACCAGTATGTCGAAGGCCGCCTTCTCCCCGCGCTGGACCCGGCGCACGAGGGCCTCGTCCGAAGCCTTCTCGCTCATGCGGGCACTCCCGCCCGAAGCGCCAGTTCCGCTAATCTTGGCTGCATGGACCGTGTCGGCATGTTGAAGTTCGTCCTGATCGGCTCCGGGGTGCCGGACCGTGCGATTGTGTGCGCAAGACAACGCCGGAAAGTTACCTGAGCCATGGCTGCAACACAAATGGGCCCCGCGCAGGAACGCTTCGATGTGCTGATCATCGGCAGCGGCGCCGCCGGCCTCACCGCGGCGCTCCACCTGGCCCCCAGCCGACGGGTCGCCATCATCAGCAAGGGACCGGTCGATGAAGGCAGCACCCGTTACGCGCAGGGCGGGATATCGGCGGTCCTGGACCAGGCCGACTCGTTCGAGTCGCACGTCGCTGACACGCTCGATGCCGGCGCCGGGCTCTGCGAGCTCGACGCGGTCCGCCGAACGGTTGCGGAAGGGCCCGAGGCCATCAATTGGCTGGCGGGTCTGGGCGTCCCCTTTACCCGCGAGGCCCACGAGGGACGCAGTCGTCTGCACCTGACCCGGGAGGGCGGCCACAGCGCGCGCCGGGTCGCCCACGCGGCCGACGCCACCGGGCTGGCGATCGAGGAGGCACTCGTCGGGACCGCGCGCGGGCAGGCGCGCATCGAGGTGTTCGAGCGTCACCTCGCGGTCGACCTGATCCTCGCCAGCGTGGAGGGTCGGCGACGCGTGATCGGCGCCTACGTTCAGGATGGCGAGACCCGGGAGGTGCAGACCATCCTGGCCCCGATGGTGATCCTGGCGACCGGCGGCGCCAGCAAGGTGTACCTCTACAGCTCGAACCCGGACGGCGCCACCGGCGACGGCATCGCGATGGCCTGGCGCGCCGGCTGCCGGGTCGCCAATATGGAGTTCATGCAGTTTCACCCCACCTGCCTGTTTCATCCTCAGGCCAAGTCCTTCCTGATTTCCGAGGCGGTGCGCGGCGAGGGCGGCCGTCTGCTGCTACCGGATGGCACGCCGTTCATGGAGCGCTTTGATCCCCGTGCCGAACTCGCGCCGCGCGACATCGTCGCCCGCGCGATCGACTACGAGATGAAGCGGCTCGGGGTCGACCACGTCTACCTGGACATCAGCCATCGCAGCCCCGAGTTCGTACGCGAACACTTCCCGACCATTCACCAGCGTTGCCTGGAATTCGGGTTCGACATGACCAGCGAGCCTCTGCCGGTGGTGCCGGCCGCGCACTACACCTGCGGCGGTGTGATGGTGGACGCCCACGGGCGCACCGACGTGCCCGGGCTGTATGCCGCCGGCGAGGTGTCCTACACCGGCCTGCACGGCGCCAACCGGATGGCCAGCAATTCGCTGCTGGAGTGCCTGGTCTACGCCCGTGCGGCCGCCCGGCACATCCTCTCCGACACCGATGCGCTGACACCGGAGGCGCTGCCGCGGCCGCCGAACTGGGACGAATCCCGGGTCACCGATTCCGACGAGGAAGTGGTCGTGTCGCACAACTGGGACGAACTGCGCCGGCTGATGTGGGACTATGTCGGAATCGTGCGCGCCCGTGACCGCCTGCTGCGGGCGCAGCGGCGCATCCATGTGCTGATGGAGGAGGTCCATGAATACTATGCTCACTATCGGATCACGCCCGATCTCATCGAACTGAGGAATCTGGTGCTCGTGGCCCAGATCATCGTGAGGAGCGCCCTGGAACGCCGGGAGAGCCGCGGCCTGCACTTCATCCGCGACTTCCCGGAGCGCGATCCGAACCTGCATCCCGGTCCGACGGTGCTGTCACCTCCGGCGGCCCAGCGGGCCGAGCCGGACTGAGCGGAAACCCGCGGCGTGAGGTTTCAGGAGGTCTTCGTTTGCGGCATGCGGATGAAATGCTCGCGATAGTGGCGCAACTCCTCGATGGAGTCGCGGATGTCCTGCAGCGCCTGGTGCGTGGCATCCTTCTTCACGCCCGAGAGCGCGCCGGGGGCCCAGCGCCGCGCAAGCTCCTTCAGGGTACTGACGTCGAGGTTGCGGTAGTGAAAGTAGCCCTCGAGATCGGGCATGCAGCGGGCCAGGAAACGCCGGTCCTGGCAGATGGAATTGCCACACATCGGCGATGCGTGAGGCGGCACCCATTGGCTCAGAAAATCCAGGGTGGCCCGTTCCGCGTCGATCTCGTCGATCGGGCTCTGCCGTACCCGCTGCAGGAGCCCGGAAGCCCCATGGGTGCGCCGGTTCCAGTCGTCGAGCCCGCCGAGAACGGACTCGTCCTGGCGGATCGCGATCACCGGACCCTCCGCGAGCAGGTTCAGGTCCTTGTCGGTCACGATGGTCGCGACCTCGAGAATCAGATCCGTCTGCGGATCGAGCCCCGTCATCTCGAGATCGATCCAGATCAGGTTGTCGGCGTTCTGACCCATGCCGTCTCCAGGGTTGGCGCGTCAGTCTATCATCCCGGACCGGGCACTGACGTTCCGGTTTCCTTCGGGCGAACGACCATCACGGCACCAGCGGCTCCGGAAGATGCAACACGATCGCATGCCGCCGCGACCGGTCCGTCAACCCATCGCCTCTCCCGCAAGCGGGAGAGGACAACCACGAGCGCGCTGCGCGCGTTCCTTCATCCGCAGGAGAGAATCATGCGTCATGGCCTTACTGCATTCGGCATTCTGCTTTTCGTCGGGCTCGGCAGCCCCGTACATGCCGAGGATCCGGCGCTGGGCGAAAAACTGCACCAGGAAAACTGCGTCAGCTGCCACGGAACGGAGGTGTACACCCGCGACGACCGCATGGTCGATTCGATGAGTTCGTTGATCACCCAGGTCAACCGGTGCAACGTGAATCTCGGAACCGGCTGGTTCGATGACGAGGTTGAGGCAGTGGCCGCCTATCTTGGCGAGAACTACTACAACTTCTGAATCCGGGGTGTCACGATGACCGACCTGAGCAAGCGACACTGCGACGCACCGGAGGCCTTTGCCGGCCCCCTCTCTCCGTCGGAATGTGACGAGATGCTCGCACAGCTGCACGAAGACTGGGACCTCGACACCGCGGCGGGCCGGATCTCGCGGCGGCTGGAGTTTGCCAATTTCCACGAAACCATGTCCTTTGTGAACGCAGTCGCATGGATTGCCAACCGGGAGGACCACCATCCCGACATGGAGGTCTCGTACGGGCATTGCGTGGTACGTTTTTCGACGCACGCCATCGGCGGGCTGAGCCCGAACGATTTCATCTGCGCGGCACGCGTCGATGCCCTTTTCGAATAAGCCTGCACGCAGGCGTCCTTGAGCATGACCGTCAGGAGCCGCCGCAGGCCCGAACCCGGGCTCGCCGGCGGCTCCGTGACGCAACGCGCAAGGGAAGCGGGCGGATTCGGGCCGGCATGAGCCTGCGCTGCCGCGTCCTCGCGCGTTACGGCAGTGAGATCGACGTGTTACGGCCGGATGGCGGTGTCCAGCGCGTGAGCCTGCGGCGCCGCTTCGATGACGTGGTCTGCGGGGACGTGGTGGCGGTCGATCCCGTGGGAGCGTCCGTCCGGGGCCGGGAGCGGCGCCGCAATCATCTGAGGCGGCGAGACCGATTCAATCGCTCGAAGACGATCGCCGCCAACATCGACCGGGTGTGGATCGTGGTCGCCCCGCGGCCCGCAATCCCGCGTCTGCTGATCGACCGGTTTCTGGCCGGTATCCGCAACCTGCCGGCCGAGGCCGGCATTGTGGTGAACAAGTCCGATCTGGCGCAACCGGTGGATGGCATGACATCGGCTCCCGATCTGTCGGACTACGCACACCTGGACCTGCCGGTGTTCCGGGTCAGCGCCCGCACCGGCCTTGGACTCGAGTCATTCCGCGCGGCCGCCTCCGGCGGGAGCAACATCCTCGTGGGGCCGTCCGGCGTCGGCAAGTCCTCTCTGATCCAGGCGCTGTTGCCGGATGAGCGGCTGCGCATCGCCGGGGTCGGTCAGAGTGGAGAAGGCCGGCACACGACAACCACGGCCCGTTGGTACGAAGCCAGGGGCGGCGGCGCCTGGATCGACTCGCCGGGCGTGCGCGATTTCAGTCCGGAGATCATTTCCGTCGATCAACTGGCGCAGGGCTTCCCCGACCTGTCCGAACACGCGGCGGTTTGCCGTTTCCGCGACTGCACTCACCGTTCCGAACCCGGCTGCGCGGTGCGCGGGGCGGTGGATCGGGATCTGCTGCCTGCAGCGCGCCTGGCGGCCTGGCGGGAACTGCTGGAGACCCTGGTGGCGGACGGCCGGGATCGGAGGTGAAGGGCGGCGGAAGTGGAGCCGAGGGGCAGGCGTGGGATCGCGGCTGGAAGCCGCTCCTACACAACCGCGCCTACAGCCTCGTGGCAGGCGAACCGAGTCAGAAATTCAGGCCCATCTCGAAACCGATCACCGAATCGGTCGAGCCCCCGCCACCCTGGAAATCAAGGCGATCGCTCAGCCAGTCGCGCGAGGAGCCGAGCCCGTAGTCGTCGTAGAAGAGACTCAGTGACATCTCGGTCTGATTGCTGAAGCGCAGCTTGCTATCGAGACTGAGGTAGCCCGCGCTGCGCCAGGTGTCGCCCCGGTGACCATGGAACGCGGTGGCGGCGTCCGGCTCACCGAGCAGCGGATAGCGCACCCCGACACGCACCCGGCTTTCCAGATTGCCGGTCTGATAGGTGGGGCCGGTACTGAGATCCGTGACCACGAAGCTGCTGCTTCCGGCAAAGGCGTCATCGGCGAGCCAGGCATCCGCGCTCCCGGATGAACCCAGACCAACGCCCAGATCGACGCCATAGCCGAAACCGGTGCCCCCGAAGTGCTGGATGAACCCGCCCCGGGTCTCTACCCCGCGGTCGGCGGCCCCGGGGCTGGCCACCGAGGGCATCTGCATCGAACGGACCTCGACGTTGAGTTCCCGGCCCCGCTGGACGTCGTTCCGGAACCCGGGGCGCAGGCTGTCGGCTCCGGAGAAGACGTCGAGCGTCGACAGGGCGTCCCGGCCGGGCGTGTAGGAGAGGTCGTACGCCGAGCGGGTCTCCGCATGCAGCGGGGACACGAACATCGCGACCGCGGCGGCGACCAGCGTGATGCGGCCCGCAAGCCTTCCCGTTTCAGGCGATACGCTCATATCCGTTCTCCCGGCAGGTCCTGCCCTGCCCCGACTCACTGCTTTCTATCCAACAGCATAGACCATAGTTAACCAGGTGGCCAAGAAAAGTTGCGTCCACCCAACACGTGCAGATGAATATGATACACCGATTGCCCGGCGCCGTGGCCACAGTTCATCACTGTCCGGTAACCTTCGTTTTCCAGGTCCAGCTTTCGCGCGACCTCCGCGCCTGCCAGCATCAGGTCTCCCAACACTTCGCGGTCTTCCGGCACGGTGTCATCCAGCGTGGCGATGTGGCGGCGCGGAATCACCAGCGCGTGCTGGGGCGCGACCGGGTTCAGGTCATGGAACGCAAGTACAGACTCGGTTTCCAGAATCATCTGCGGCTCCATTTCGCCGGCCGCGATGCGGCAGAATACGCAATCCGTCATGTTGTTCGTCTCCCGGCTGTCAGGCCCGCGGGCTTCGGGGCCAGTGGTAGGTCAGTAGTCGCGGCGACCGGACAGTGCGTGCGCAAGCGTCCCGGCGTCCAGATACTCGAGCTCCCCACCCGTCGGCACTCCCTGCGCGATCCGCGTCGCCCGCACGCCATGGCGTGCGGCCATCTCGGCGATGTAGTGCGCCGTCACCTCGCCCTCGACCGAGGCGTTGGTCGCCAGAATCAACTCCCGCACGGCGTGGTCCTGCAGGCGCTTCTCGAGCTGGTCCAGGCCAAGATCCTCGGGACCGATGCCGTCCAGCGGCGACAACCGCCCGAGCAGCACGTGGAACAGCCCCCGGAAGTCCGTTGCCGATTCGATCGCCAGCACGTCGCCGGGGGTCTCGACCACGCAGATGACCCCGTCGTCCCGCCCGGTGTCGAGGCAGCGGGAGCAGGTCTCGCGGGCCGTCAGCGTCCGGCACACGGAACAGTGACCGACCGTGTCGACCGCCGCTTCCAGTGCCACGGCCAGGCGCCGGGCGCCCGCGCGATCCCGCTCGAGCAGGTGCAGCGCCATCCTGCGCGCGGATTTCGCGCCGACGCCCGGAAGGCACCGCAGGGCGGCGATCAGTTCGTCCAGGACCGCTTCCACAGGACCCCGCCCCTGCAGTGACGCAGCCGCCTCAGAACGGCAGTTTCATGCCGGCCGGAAGACCCATGCCCTCGGTCAGACTGGCCATGCGCTCCTGGGCGGCCGCCTCCGCCTTGTGTACCGCGTCGTTGATCGCGGCCGCGACCAGGTCCTCGATCATGTCGCGATCGTCGTCGAAGAGGCTCGGATCAATGCTTACGCGGCGCACCTCGTGCTTGCCCGTCATCACCACCCGGACCAGTCCGCCACCGGCCTGTCCGTCGACCTCCATGTTGGCCAGCTCCGTCTGCACCTTCTGCATGTCTTCCTGCATCTTCTGGGCCTGCTTCATCAAGCCGCCCAAGCCACCCTTCATCATCGCTTCTCGCTCCTGGTCATCTGACTGCCTGTGCCGTGCAGCGCCGTGGCCGGTCAGGGCGCTGGCTGGTCGCCTGCGCCTGCACCATCGGCGCGGTCGATCAGCTGCACCCTGGCGACCTCGGCACCAAAGGTTTCACGCAACGCGGCGATCACCGGATCGGCGCGCACCTCGGACTCGGCCCTAGCCTGACGCTCCGCCGCGTCTGCGGCAAGCCTGGCCGCGGGCGTGCTTGCCGACGCCTCGCTCCGCTCGCGCAGCTCGAGGCGGATATCATCGCCAAGCACCTGCGCAAGCGCCTCGGTCAGCCGCGCCAGGCCCCGGCCCGTGCACAACATGCGGTGCCCGGGCTGGACCGCGATCACGACCCGTTGCCGGTCATGCTCGATCAGGTCCGCGTTCAGCGCGAGTTCCCGCGTCGGGCCGGGGCTCAGGGAGTGCGCGAAGGCATGCCAGTCCAGCGGCGGTGGCTCCGCGACCCGGCTGACGGCCGGCTCTTCCTCGCGCGCACGCGGCCGCGCTCGCGCATCCGGAACGGTCGCGGCAACATCCGGCCGCCCGCCCTCACCCCCCGGGGGGCCATCTTCCCCGCCGGAGAGAGCCGTACCGGCGGACCGGCCCGGCGCGGCCGCCGCCGGCGTCCGCGGTTCTCGCCTCGAGCGGCCCGAGGCCCGGCGCGCGTGCGGTCCCGCAGTGTGCGGCTGCGCCCGCTCCGGCGGCGGGCGCTCTGCGCGGGATGCGCTGCCGGGAGCGCCGGAGTCCCTCGCGGGCGGCACCTCGGGCCGGAAGGCGAGCACACGCAGCAGCGTCATCTCCACCCCGATGCGCGGGTCCGGTGCGTGCGGCAGGTCGCGCCGCCCGTGAAGCAGGATCTGGTAGGCCAGCTGAATGTCCTCCGGGGCCTCGCGGCCTGCCGCCTCGCGCTGCCATGCCGAGAGACCGTCATCGGCTTCGGTTTCCGAGCCGGGTGCGGCCGGATCCCGCGCCATTGCCTGGCACACCGCCACCCCGTGCACGAGCGCTGCGAGCGCATCCAGCAGACGTGGCCAATCGGGAGCAAGGGCGTCCAGCTCGGCCAGGATTGCGAGCAGGCGCGGCCCGTCGCCGGTCCAGGCGGCGTCAAGAAGCTCGGTCAGCCGCCGGCGGGGCAGCAGTCCGATCATGTCGCAGACCTCGGCCTCGGTGAGGCCCGCGCCAGCGTAGGCGATCGCCTGCTCGGTGAGACTGAGCGCGTCCCGCATGCTGCCCTCACCCGCCTCGGCAAGCCGCAGCAGGGCGCCGGCCTCCGCGGGAATCCCCTCGGCCGCGAGGATGCGCTCGAGATGCTCGGCCATCATGGTCGACGGCATCGGCTTCAGGTTGAACTGAAGACAACGGGAGAGGACCGTGACCGGCAGCTTCTGCGGATCGGTGGTCGCAAGCAGGAACTTCACGTGCTCCGGCGGTTCCTCCAGGGTCTTCAGCAGGGCGTTGAAGCTCTTCTCGGAGAGCATGTGCACTTCGTCGATCAGGTAGACCTTGAAGCGGCCCGACACCGGCGCATAGGCCACGTTGTCCAGCAATTCCCGGGTGTCGTCCACGCGGGTGCGGGAGGCCGCGTCCACCTCGATGAGATCGAGATGGCGTCCCTCCGCGATCTCGACGCAGGAACGGCACTGGCCGCAGGGTGTCGCGGTGACCCCCGTCTCGCAGTTCAGGCATCGGGCCAGGATCCGGGCGACCGTGGTCTTGCCGACACCGCGGGTGCCGGAAAACAGATAGGCGTGATGCAGACGGTTGCCGTTGAGCGCGTTCACGAGCGCCCGCACCACGTGGGGCTGCCCGACCATGTCCTCGAATCGCCCGGGGCGCCACTTTCGGGCCAGCACCTGATGTGTCATCGGCTCCCGCTGTCCTCGATCCGCCCCGCAGGGCCGTGCGTAAGGGTGGTGGCCCGAACCCGCCACACCCCGGCGCCCGAATCGGCTGCTACCGTTGCTCCCTTCCGGGCCTGGCGGGGTTCACAGCCTATCGTCGCGAGGGGACCGGCACGGACCACCATAACGCTGTACCTGAGAAATCAGGCGAACCCGTAAGGTTCCCGTTTTCGAGCGTCGCCGTCAACCGTGCGCACCGGCCGCGGTCCGCGACCGGATCCATTATTTGGAAAAATCTATCAACATTATTCAATCATTCGATTAGAAATATTCCTGCCCACCCCGTAACCTTGCCCGCAGTTGCAGCACAGGCTGCACGACAGAATTCATGCAACCAGCGACTCACCACACTACAGCAAGGAGATCTTCATGAACCTGCAAGCACGAGAAGGGCAGCGCGTCCCCGACGTCACGTTCCGCTGCCGCAAGGACAACGAGTGGAACGACATCCGCTCCCAGGACATCTTCAGCGGCCGCAGCGTCGTCGTCTTCGCCCTGCCCGGTGCGTTCACCCCGACCTGCTCCTCGGCACACCTGCCGCGCTACAACGAGCTGGCGCCGGTATTCGAGGCGCACGGCATCGACGAGATCGTGTGCGTGTCCGTGAACGACGGCTTCGTGATGGAGGCCTGGCAGAGCGACCAGGGAGCAGACCGTGTCACCTTCCTCGCCGACGGCAACGGGGAGTTCACCGCGGGCATGGGCATGCTGGTGGACAAGTCGGACCTCGGGTTCGGCAAGCGTTCCTGGCGCTACTCCATGCTGGTCCGTGACGGCGTCATCGAGAAGCAGTTCATCGAACCCGACGAGCCCGGTGATCCGTTCGTCGTCTCCGACGCCGACACCATGCTCGAGCACATCGCCCCGAACGCCTCGCGGCCGAAGGACGTGGTGCTGTTCACCAAGCCCGGCTGCCCGTACTGCAAGGCGGCGAAGGAAGACCTGCAGGATGCGGGCATGGAGTTCGAGGAGATCGTGCTCGGCCGCGACACCACCCTGCGCGGGCTGCGCGCCGCAACCGGAGCGATGACCGTGCCCCAGGTCTTCATCGCGGGACACCGGATCGGTGGGTCGGAAGACCTGAAGGCCTGGCTGGTGGAGCGCCGGGCCGCCTGACCCCCGCGCCGGGGACGGGATCCCCGGCGCGCCCGACCGGGCCTTTCAGCCCCGTACCGCCCAGTACGTTAGAATTCGGGCATACACGCCACATTCATTGCTCGCGGGCGCCCCGTCTACCGGGGCGCATCCGCGTCCGTAAACTGAACGGGAGCCAACATGGAAGAGTACGACATCCTCGTGATCGGCGGAGGCAGCGGCGGTCTGGCTGTGGCCGAGCGGGCTGCAGGGCACGGTGCCCGGGTCGCGGTCTTCGATCCCCGGCCGCTCGGGGGGACCTGCGTTAACGAGGGCTGCGTCCCGAAGAAGCTCACCTGGTACGCGTCCCATCACATGGGCCACGCCCGCCATGCCCATGAATTCGGTGTGGATGTCGAGGTCCGGGACCTGCGCTATGCGGACCTGGTGCGCCAGCGCCATGACTTCCTGCGGATGCTCAACGACTACTGGTCCGGCTACCTCGAGCGGCTCGGCGTCCACTACGTGGCCGAGCGCGCGCAACTCGTCGATGCCCGCACGGTGTCCGCCGGCGGCAGGGAATACCGCGGCGAACGGGTGGTCATCGCCACCGGCGGCGAACCGATCGTCCCGCGGATGCCGGGACACGAACTCGGGGCGACCTCCGATGACTTCTTCCAGTGGGAGGACCTGCCGCAATCCATCGCGGTCATCGGCGCGGGATACATCGGTCTCGAGATGGCCGGCATGCTGCGCTCCTTTGGCGTTGACGTGACGGTCATCGCGATGGAGAACCGGGTGCTGGAGATGTTCGACCCGATGGTCAGCCACGTGCTCGAGCGCCACATGGAGGAGCAGGGAATCACCAGGCACCTCGGCGCGACGGTCACGGGCCTCGAGGGGACGCCGGGCGCGGTCACCGTGCATGCCGGCGAGGACCAGAGGCACGGTCCGTTCGAGCGCGTGCTGTGGGCCGTGGGCCGGCGCCCGAAGACCCGCGACATCGGCCTCGAGGCCGCCGGCGTCGAGATCCTGCCCAACGGCATCATTCCGGTGAACGAATGGCAGGAGACCAGCGTGGCGGGCGTATTTGCGCTCGGCGACGTGATCGGCAAGGCACCACTGACGCCCGTGGCGATTGCGGCAGGGCGCCGGCTGGCCGACCACTGGCTGGCGCCGGAGCGCAAACCCGTGCCGGTGGACTATGCGCAGATTCCGACCGTCACCTTCACCCATCCGCCCACGGGCGGTGTCGGATTGACCGAACCCGCGGCCGTGCAGGCGTTCGGTGACTCGGTCCGCGTCTACGAGACGGAGTTCGGCGGTCTCGCCCGCGCCTTTGCGAGGGACGACGTCGCGCCGATGGCGATGAAACTCATCTGCGCCGGCGAGGACGAACGCGTGCTCGGGATCCACATGGTCGGGGACGGGGTGGACGAGATGCTGCAGGGCTTCGCGGTCGCGGTACGCATGGGCGCGACCAAGCGCGACTTCGACCTCACCATTCCACTGCATCCGACCAGCGCGGAAGAG
>NZ_JAWLHP010000010.1:0-19045 GCF_041690275.1 Thioalkalivibrio sp. | reverse complement strand
CGGGCCGCGCATCCGGCGCGTGGCAGGAGGCCATGGCTGCCCTCGACTCAACTCCACTCGATCACGTCAGCCAGCGGCCGGCGGGGTGTCGGCGGGAGCGGATTCGGGGCATACCCGAAGCGCAGCAGGATCTGCGGAAGGCCTTCCCCGCCCGCCAGCTCGCCCACCTGCCCGCGTAGCTCGCCGACCTGGATCGGCTGGTTCAGGTAGGAGGCGCGCAGGCCGAAACTGCAGCCGACCAGCAGGACGCGCTGCAGCGCCTGACCGGCCGCCAGCCAGCTTCTTGGACTGTCGTCGTCGGTGCCGAGCACCGCGAGAAGCGGCGAATTCTCGGCGAGTTCGCGGTCTTTCGACGCCACGCCACCACCCATGTCGAAATTGCGCACCACCATCTGGGCGATCGGGGCGGTGAATGGCGAGACCGTCAGCCCGTCGCCTTCCGAACGCGTGTGCATCCAGGCAGCCAGTTCCCGGCGCCACTTCGGATCGCCCCACTGCAGCGCGTCACCCTCGACCACCAGTTCTACCGCCCGTTGGCGCAACGCGTCGGTCTCCAGCGGGCGCAGCCATGCACCCTCCGCCGCGGCGGCCTCCACCATTGCATCGACGGCCTTTCCCTCCACCGGTCGCGGCTCGAAGCGCGTCCTGCATGTACGCCGCTGGTCGATGAACCGGGCGAGTTCCGCCTCGGGCACACGCTCTGCCGAATCGCGCGTGATCGACACACGCGACAGCCAGTCGGATTCATCGGGGTCCGGGAGCAGCCGGTTCTCCACATGAAACCCGCGATCGGCGGCCGCCAGCACCAGGTTCAGCAGCGCGCAGCCGCAACTGATGGTGAGTTCCCGTCCGTCCGGGTCATTGACCGGCAGCGCACGCGTCGTGTCCGCAAGCAGGTCCACGTAGGGCTCCCCGATCAGGAAGAACCAGGGCTGGGTGTTGTGACTGGATGGCGCCTTGGTCGCGCTGCCCACCAGGTCGATCGCCTCCTCGCTCCAGCTAGGTGCCCCTGACATCGCCCCTCCTCCGCGCCACCCGCAAGCGTTCCGGCCGGGAGCACTCGTCCCGGCAAACGCCGATGGTTCAAGGCTGCGCCCGCGTGGCGGGCCCGCCACCCCTACAGTCTAGTAGTTTCGCCAGAATCTGCCGGAGACGGTCGGGCCGGCCTCGAGCGGTACCGGAGGTGTCTGCACGTGCCGGCCTCAGGCGGGCAGGTGCAGACACCCCGCATTGGCCGCCGGCGCGCATACAGCCACACGCGCCAGCGGGTCTTCGGTACACCGGGCCTCACCCCTCATGGCAATTTCCCCGGGGGCAGTCGTCACGCAGGATCAGGTTCAGAACCAGGCCAACGATCACGGCAGTCGCGACGAGGCCAAGCAGGGTAAGATTGTCGAAGTACATTTCGTTTCTCCAGCCGTTCTATACTTGAGGGTTGAATGCGCAGGACACCCGTCCACGGCCTTGAGTTCCACCGCTGCGGATGGTCTCACTCGCCGGCATGGCGCCTTGCACGCAGGTTGAACGATACGGCAGGCCTGTTGCCGGCGGATTTCCCGATACCCTGAATTTGTAACAGTGTGTTTCAGCACAACGGCGTGGCACACGCGGAAGAGACCTATGGAGACGACCACCGCTGCCCGAATCCTGCTCGTCGACGACGATCCGGGCCTCCGGGAACTGCTCACGCGGTACCTCGAGGAGCAGGGGTTCGAGGTGGTCGCCGTCAGCGACGGTGCGGAGATGGATATCGCGCTGTCCAGGCAGTCCTTCGACCTGCTGATCCTGGACGTGATGCTGCCGGGCGAGGATGGCCTGTCGGTGCTGCGCAGGGTGATCAACAAGCAACCCCTGCCCGTGATCATGGTTTCCGCGCGCGGCGAGGACATCGACCGGATCGTGGGGCTCGAGGTTGGCGCAGACGACTACCTGGCCAAGCCGTTCAATCCCCGGGAGCTCCTCGCCCGTGTGCGGGCGGTGCTCCGACGGCGATCGTCGGCATCGGCCGACGAACAGGCGCCAGAGGGCCTGCACCGGTTTGGACCCTTCGAGCTGCACGTGCCGTCCCAGCGCCTGCTGCGCGACGGCCAGGACGTGCCACTAACCGGTGGCGAGTTCACGCTGCTGCGCGTCCTGGTCGAGCATCCCCAGCGCGTGCTGGACCGCAATATGCTGCTGGACCTCATCAAGGGCTATGAGCACCAGCCCTACGATCGCAGCATCGACGTCCGGGTCGCGCGCCTGCGGCGCAAGGTCGAGGACGACCCGGCCAACCCGCGCTACATACGCACCATCTGGGGCCGGGGCTACCTCTTCGCCCCCGATGGCAACGGCGTCAGCGCATGAGATGGCTGCAGGCGCTATCCCCGAGTTCCATCTATGTCCGAACCACGGGCATTCTGCTGATCGCCTTCCTTGCCTTCGCGGTGATGATCCTTTCGGCGGTGGCTCACTTCACCATCATGCCGCTCGCCCGCAGCGCGGGCGACGACCTCGCGGCACTGATGCTCCTGTCCGCGCGCAGCTGGGCCGAGATCCCGCCGCCGGCACGGGAGGAGTTCAATGATCGGCTCTACCAGGATCACGGCCTGCGCATCAGGGAACCCCGCGAACCGCTGCCACCGATGCAGAACCTGCCGCTGCCCTATCTCGAATTCGTGCAGCAGTCGCTGTCCCGGCGCGCGGGATTCGACCTGCCCCTGCGTCCCCAGATGCACGAGGGAGAGCAGTGGTACTGGGCTGACCTGAGCATCGGCGGCCAGAACCTCCGCATCGGTCTGTCGCTGGCCCGCGTGGCAACCCGGCATCTCGACGGTGCGCTGGTCGTGTTGGTGATCACCGCGCTGCTGGTGCCCCTGACCGCGGTGTTCATGGCCGGCCGGACCACGCGCCGGATCCGGCTGCTTTCGGCCGCGGTCGCCGACGTGTCCCAGGGTCAGGAGCCCACACCGCTGCCGGACCGCGGCTCGCGAGAGGTCCGCATGCTGGCCAGCAACTTCAACCGGATGGCACACCAGGTGCGCGATCTGCTTGCAAACCGGACCACCCTGCTGGCCGGCATCTCGCACGACCTGCGCACACCCCTGACACGGATGCGACTCTCGCTGGAGATCCTGCGCGACAAGCACGATCCGAAACTGATCGAGGGAATCTGCAAGGACCTCGAGAACATGGACCGGATCATCGGCCAGACCCTTGCGTTGAGCCGCGACCTGGAGAACCGGGAGATAAAGAACGTCGATCTCGTCGCCCTGATCGAGCAGATCATCGCCGATGTCGGGCGCGGGGAGGAGGGCGACATCCGCTGGGCCTTCTCCGCGCCAAGCTGTACGCGCACGCTGAACCCGGTGGCCCTGCAGCGCATTCTGTCCAACCTGATCGAGAACGCGATCCGCTACGGGAATGGCAGCCGTGTCGAGGTCACGCTGCACTGCAACCCGACCGTGACGATACACGTGAAGGACCGGGGCCCCGGCATCCCGGACGATCAGCTGGAGGCCGTGTTCAGGCCGTTCCATCGCCTCGACAGTTCACGGAGCGCCCAGACCGGCGGCAGCGGCCTGGGGCTCGCCATCGTCCAGCAACTGGCGAAGGCCAACGGCTGGGGGGTCTCGCTGCACCCGCGCGATGGCGGCGGCACCGAGGCGCGCGTCGCCATTCCTCCGCTGCGGTCCGGAAGGATCGACGCCGGCTGATGCCCCCGCGGGCCCGCGGCCAGCCTGCATGGCACGCAACCCCCGACGATGAACGTTCCCTCTCCCGCCTGCGGGCCCTATCGGCCGCGCTTGCGCCGGGCGGCGTCACGCGCCTCGGCGAACAGCGCGGCCATGCCGCCGCTCGGAGGCGTTTCCGGTTTCGGCTGGCCGGCGCGCCGGCCGGAGTCCCGGACCCGGTCCTTGCGCGGGGCATCGGGGCGCTGGCCGTCCCGGTTGCCCGCGCCGCGCCCCACTCCGGCCGCGGCAGACTCGTCCAGACGCCGGGTCAGCGCGATACGCTTGCGCGCGAGGTCGACCTCCAGCACCTTCACCCTCACGATGTCACCGGGCGATACCACTTCGTGGGGATCCCTCACGAAGCGATCGGCGAGCGCGGAGATGTGGACCAGCCCGTCCTGGTGCACCCCAACGTCGACGAAGGCGCCAAAGTTGGTGACATTGGTCACCGTGCCCTCGAGGATCATCCCCGGCTTCAGGTCCTTCAGCTCCTCCACCCCCTCGCGGAACTCGGCCGCGCGGAACTCGGGCCGGGGGTCGCGCCCCGGCTTTTCCAGCTCGCCGAGGATGTCCTTCACGGTGGGCAGGCCGAAGCGCTCGCAGGTGTAGTCGGAAGGATTCAGCCGGCGCATGAAGTCGGCGTCGCCGATCAGGTCCTCGATCCTGCGGCCATGCCTCGCGGCGATGCGCTCGGCGACGCCGTAGGCCTCCGGGTGCACCGCGGAGCCGTCCAGCGGGTGCTGTCCGCGCATGATGCGCAGGAAGCCCGCGGCCTGTTCGAAGGTCTTCTCCCCCAGCCGCGGCACCTTCAGCAGTGCCTTCCGGCTGCCGAAGGCCCCGTGTTCCTCCCGGTACGCGACGATGTTGTTCGCGAGAGCCCCGTTCAGGCCCGCGATGCGGGCGAGCAGCGGCGCGGACGCTGTGTTCACGTCGACCCCGACCGCGTTCACGCAATCCTCGACAACCGCGTCCAGGCTGCGCGCGAGCTGTACCTGGCTGACGTCGTGCTGGTACTGGCCGACCCCGATGGAACCCGGGTCGATCTTCACCAGCTCCGCGAGCGGGTCCTGCAGCCGGCGCGCGATCGACACCGCGCCGCGATAGGACACGTCCAGCTCGGGAAACTCCCGGGCCGCGAGTTCGGAGGCCGAGTACACCGAGGCCCCGGACTCGTTGACCATGACCTTCTGCATGCGCAGCGCGGGCAGCTTGCGCAGCAGCTCGCCGGCGAGACGATCAGTCTCGCGGCTGGCGGTACCGTTGCCGATGGCGATCAGCTCCACGCCATGCTGCTGACAGAGCCTGCCGAGTTCGGCCAGCGACGCATCCCAGCGCTTCTGCGGGGCGTGCGGGAAGACCGTGGCGTGCGCCAGCAGCTTGCCGGTGTGGTCGACCACCGCGGCCTTCACCCCGGTACGCAGACCCGGGTCCAGGCCCATCGTGGCCCGCATGCCGGCGGGCGGGGCCATCAGCAGCGCCTTCAGGTTGCGTGCGAACACTGCAATGGCATCGGCCTCGGCCAGCTCGCGCAGACGCCCGAGCAGTTCGTTCTCCATGTGCACCGCGAGCTTTACCCGCCAGGTCCAGCGCACGGTCTCCTGCAGCCAGTCGTCCGCGGCGCGGCGCTGGTGGGACCAGCGGATGCAATTGGCGATCATCGCCTCGCATGGGTGCGGCCGGGCGTTCTCGAGTTCGTCGGGCAGTGCCATCGTGACGCGCAGCACCCCTTCCTTGCGGCCGCGGAACAGCGCCAGCGCCCGGTGCGACGGGGTCCTTGCCAACGGCTCGGCGTGGTCGAAGTAGTCGCGGAACTTGCTGGCCTCCTCCGCCTTGCCCTCGCCCACCCGGGAGCGGATCACCGCATGCTCCCAGAGCCAGGTGCGCAGACGCGTAAGCAGGTCGGCATCCTCTGCGAAGCCTTCCATCAGAATCTGCTTCGCGCCGTCCAGCGCGTCGCTTGTCGACCCGATCTTGTGCTCGGGGTTCAGGTAGTGCTGCGCAGTGGCCTGCGGGTCCAGCGTCGGATCGGCCAGCAGGGCCTCGGCCAGCGGCTCCAGCCCGGCTTCGCGGGCGATCTGCGCCTTGGTGCGCCGCTTCGGCCTGTAGGGCAGGTACAGGTCCTCGAGCCGGGTCTTGCTGTCGGCGGCGAGGATCTCGGTCTCCAGTTGCGGGGTCAGTTTCTCCTGATCGGCGATGCTCTTCAGAATGGCCGCGCGGCGTTCCTCGAGCTCGCGCAGATAGCGCAGGCGTTCATCCAGCGTCCGCAACTGGGTGTCGTCCAGTCCGCCGGTGACCTCCTTGCGGTAGCGGGCGATGAACGGCACCGTCGCCCCCTCGTCGAGCAGTGCCACCGCAGCGCGCACCTGTGCCTCCCGGCACTGAACTTCCCCGGCGATGATGACTTCGATACTCGGGCGCGGGTTCGGCATGGCAGATCGGTCCTCCGGAAGGATGCGCAACGCGCCCGGCATCATAGGCAAACCCCGCCTCCATGCCCACCCACTCCCGGGTCGGACCAACGCAACCCACTGGATCCAATAGGAATAAAGGTCGTTTCTACCCCCGATTCCGGCCTTGAACGGCCATTTTTGGCCCCAAAAACGCGACGCCAGGACACATGCGGCTGCCTTCCGATCCGCCGGCATC
The DNA here is from genome assembly GCF_041690275.1 of Thioalkalivibrio sp. Lineage (NCBI taxonomy): Bacteria > Pseudomonadati > Pseudomonadota > Gammaproteobacteria > Chromatiales > Ectothiorhodospiraceae > Thioalkalivibrio > Thioalkalivibrio sp. The sequence continues at coordinate 12,686 of NZ_JAWLHP010000010.1, read as the reverse complement.
CCGGGCGGTGATTTTGCCCCCGAAATGGGGCCTACACGACCGAATAACGCGTCAGATTCCTAGAAATTCCCTTTAAAAACCGTTTCTTACGCTGGTCCGACCCCGTGGCGGTGGTTAGCGGGATATCTCGGCGTCGCGGTAGTGCATATCGACCCAGCACTGGGGCAAGGACTCGCCGGAGGGGAAGATGACGTTCTCCTTCGCGAAGGGCTCGGGATCGGGGAGATCCTCGCCCCAGTTGTAACGTCCCTCGAAGTGGGTCTCGGATGGATCGAACAGGGCCGACGCGTCCAGGACCTCGACCAGATGACCATTGGTGCTGTCTTTCAGGAACATCGCTGACCTCCTTTTTCCCGGTATCACTGGAGTATGCCTGGGGCGGACATGATTGCAAGGACGCGTGCGAGGCCCGTGCGGACACCGTGGATATCGGCGGGAGCGCGGTTACTGCGCAGTCCGTGGCGAGGCGATCTCGACCCGTCGCTGCGGCACTCGCCCGAGACAGCGGAATCCGGCCCTTGCCGAGGAAGGCCGCATGGCCCACTGGAAAGCGCGCCTGGCCCTGGGGTCACGTATCCTGTCGGTTACGAAGCGTGCCGCCGGTTTGACCGCGGAAGAAGATGATGCGCAAGGTCCGCACGGGTCCAATCTGGCTTTTGGCGATGCTGCCCCCGCTATTCTGGGCGGGCAACTTCGTGCTGGCCCGGGCGCTGCACGCCGACATTCCGCCGATTGCACTGTCGTTCTGGCGCTGGACACTAGCGCTGATCATCCTCCTGCCCTTTGTCGCGGCCGGCCTCTGGCGGCAGCGCGCCCTGATCCGTCGCCATTGGGCCCTGCTCACGCTGTTCGCGATCCTCGGCATCACCAATTACAACACCTTCGCGTATCTGGGCCTGCAGCATACGACCGCCATGAACGGCGTCCTGCTGTCTTCGGTCACGCCGATGGTCATCCTCGGGCTGTCATTTCTGATCTTCCACGTCACCTTACGCGGCGCCCAGGTCGCCGGCATTCTGCTCTCGATGGCTGGCGTTGCGATCATCGCCACCAAGGGTCAGCCGCAGATCCTCGCCAGCTGGGACTTCAATCGCGGCGACCTCTGGATCCTGGCCGCGAGCCTGGACTGGGCGCTGTATTCGGTATTCCTGCGCTGGCGGCCACGGGACATGGAACCGATCACATTCCTCGGCGCGATCGTTGCCATCGGCCTGCCCCCACTGGCCGTCCTTTACGCGTGGGAACTGAGCACGGGGCAGGGTTTCGCGATCAGCGCAGTCAACCTGGGCGCGATCGGCTACGTGGCGCTGTTTCCGTCGGTGCTGGCCTATTTCTTCTGGAATCGAGCCGTCGCCGAGATGGGGCCGAACCGTACCGGGCAGTACATGCACCTGATGCCGATCTTCGGCGCGGCCCTGGCCATCCTGCTGCTCGGGGAACGGCTGCAGACCTTCCACGGGGCCGGCGCGCTGCTGATCGCCGCCGGCATCGTGCTGGCAGCCCGGGCCGCAAGGTGACGGGGGGACCGGCAGGCAGCCGGGCGTGGCCTGGACCGTTCATTTTGAGCCCGAAAACACCCCTCCAGGATCCGAAATCCGCCCTTTTTCACCGCGTTTTCACTACAAAACAGCAGCTTGCGTTGGTCCGACCCGGGGGATGTGCACTAGAATCGAGGGCGAGAACATAATGAAGGAGGATGGATCATGAGGCTGGATGGGTGGATCCCTGCAGTGTTCTTCGTCGCGCTGTTCGCGCTGCCGTTGGCAACATCCGGTGCGGAGTCCGGGGCACAGGCGTCCGCGGCCAGTCAGGTCACGGACACTTCGGAAATCCGTGCATTCGTCCGGTCGCGGCCAACACCGGAGGAATTCCGGGAGGCCTATCCCGAAGTGTGGCTGATCCTGCCCGGCGACATCGTGAGCCGCGAGGTCTGCTCCGAGTACTACCGCTTCGTGGCCGAGCTCGACCCCGACGGCAGGATCAGGGGCGGGCATCTGGAGTAGCAACAGACCCCTCCCACCACGAACTCAGGGCCCGATGATTGCGCGCGAGACCGGGGGATCAGAACAGCCGGTTGAGGCCGTTGAGTGCGGCGATACGATAGGCTTCGGCCATCGTCGGATAGTTGAAGGTGGTCTCCACAAAATACTCGATGGTGTTTGCCTCGCCCGGCTGGGCCATGATCGCCTGGCCGATGTGGATGATCTCCGAGGCCTGTTCGCCGAAGCAGTGAATGCCGAGAATCTCCCGCGTCTCGCGGTGAAACAGCAGCTTCAGCACGCCTACCGTGTGCCGGGTGATCTGCGCTCGCGCGATGTTCTTGAAGTTCGCCTGGCCGACCTCGTAGGGAACCTTCCGCTCAGTCAATTCGCGCTCCGTGCGCCCGATCGAGCTGATCTCGGGGCTCGTATAGATGCCGGTGGGTATGTCATCCACCAGGCGCCAGTCGGTCTCTCCGTCCGCGATCAGGGTGCCCACGAATCGGCCCTGATCGTAGCTCGCGCTGGCCAGCGCCGGTGACCCGATCACGTCCCCCGCCGCGTAGATGTGGGGCACGGAGCTCTGGAAACGCTCGTTCACCTCCACCTGGCCGCGGTGATTCACCTGCACACCGATCTCCTCCAGCCCCATGTTCCTGGTGTTGCCGGCGCGGCCGTTGGCCCAGAGCAGCACGTCGCTGCGGAACTTCTTGCCCGATTGGCAGTGCAGGATCACGCCGTCATCGCGCGCCTCGACGCGTTCGTATTCCTCGTTGTTGCGGATCACCGTGCCCTGGTTGCGCAGGTGGTAACCCAGTGCGTCCGTGATTTCATCGTCGAGGAACGACAGCAGCCGGTCGCGGGTATTGACCAGGTTGGTCTTGATCGCCAGGTTGCAGAAGATCGACGCGTATTCGCACCCGACCACCCCCGCTCCGTAGATCGTGATCGCGCTCGGCGACGAGGTAAGACGCAGGATCGAATCGCTGTCGTGGATGCGCGGGTGAGAGAAATCGATGTCGTCGGGGCGATAGGGCCGGGAACCAGTGGCCAGCACGAAGGAATCGGCCGTGTAGGTGCGCGTGGCCTCGCCTTCGGTCACCGCCAGCGTGTGGACATCCATGAAGCGTGCCCACCCATGCAGGACGGGCACGCGATTGCGGGTGTAGTGACGGTTGCGGGTGCGCACCTGTTCCCCGATCACATCCGTGGCCGAGGTGAGGAGTTCCGAATAGTCCACCTGCGCGGCGCCCATCAGGCGCCGGAGTACCGGATCCCGCCGGGTGTCCGCCACCATCTGAATCGCCTGGCGCAGAGCCTTCGACGGAATCGTGCCCCAGTGCGTGCAACCACCGCCGACGCTCCGATGCGCCTCGACCAGGGCAACACGCCGACCGGACTTCACGAGCTTCATTGCCGCACCCTCGCCGGCCGGCCCGCTACCGATCACGATCGCATCGAAGTGCTCGTGTGTCATTGCCTCTGCGCTCCTGCCTTGGTGCCTCAAAGCATAACTGCATTCAGCCTTGCGATGACGCAACGCCTGATGCCTTGCGTGGTACCGCTGAGATGCCGGGAGATGCGGCCCCGCCCAAGGAAGTGCTGATCAAGCCGTCATCGCGAGGAGCGCAGCGACGCGGCGATCCATAAGCGGCTGATCCGGCGAACCCCGCCTGGATTGCCGCGCTGCGCTCGCAATGACGAATCCGTTTTTTCAGCGCTTCCCCAAGGGTCATGGTGATGATCGCCATTCCCGATCATGAAAGAAGGCCGCAGGATGAACGAAATGGCGTGCGCCCACCACAGACCGAGACGGCCGGGTTCGCGGACCCGCCGCACCTGCCCCCTGCGCCGAAGGGCGGCTCGCGACGGGAGTGGCGGGGACGTTCACGCCAGGAAAGCAGCCGGCACCCCGAGGCGGGCAGGCCAGCGACGCACGCGCCCCGGAAAACCCGGCGGCGACGCGCAGTTCCCACTGTTTTATGCTCCCCTCACCACCAGCTGCACCGCGCAGCTTCACGAATGCCGCGTCAACCGGAGATCCTGGCGATGAAAAAGCAATTGCTGGCGGCGACCCTGACCATCACCCTCCTGCCCATCCCGGCCTCCGCCACGGTGGATTTCGACAACTGTCTCGATGGCATCCGGGACCGGGCCCTCGAAGAAGGGGTGAGCCCCGGGACAGCGGATCGTGTGCTGGCGAGGGTGGAATTCCTGGACCGCGTGATCGAGCTGGACCGGCGTCAGCCGGAGTTCACCACGCCGTTCACCGATTACCTGGAGCGCAGCGTCACCAAGCAGCGTGTCGAACGGGGCCGGGAACTGCTGCGGACCCATCGGGCGCTGCTGCAGCGCGTGCAACGGCGGACCGGCGTTCCGTCCGCCTATCTGCTCGCCTTCTGGGGGCTCGAGACGAACTACGGCAGCTACTTCGGCGGCACCTTCGTGCCCAGCGCACTGGCCACGCTGGCCTGCGACCCGCGCCGCTCGGAATTCTTCACGGATGAGCTGATTGCCGCGCTGCGCATCGTGCAGGACGACGCGCTTCCGCTGGACAGCATGCAGGGTTCCTGGGCCGGCGCGATGGGACACGTTCAGTTCATGCCCTCGGTGTTCCTGCGTCACGCGGTCGACGCCGACGGCGATGGCCGCCGGGATCTCTGGAACAGCATCCCGGACGCGATGCTGTCCGCGGCCAGCTTCCTGAAGGAACTCGGCTGGGAGACCGGATATCGCTGGGGGCGCGAGGTCCTTCTGCCCGGGGATCTCGACTTCGCGGTGGCGGAGCCATCGCAGCGCCGCCCGCTGGCGGACTGGCGCCGCCTCGGCGTGACCGACGTGGCCGGCCAACCGGTCGCGGATCTAGAGCTGCCGGCCACACTGCTCCTGCCAGCCGGACACCGGGGCCCCGCGTTCCTGGTCTATCCCAACTTCGACGTGATCCTCGGCTGGAACCGTTCGGAATACTATGCATTGGCGGTGGGGCACCTCGCGGACCGGATCGGGGGCGCGGGGCCGCTGCACACCCCGTTGCCATCGGACGCCCCCCGCCTGTCCCGCGACGAGGTGATGCAGCTGCAGGCCGCACTCAACGCCAGGGGCTTCGACAGCGGTGAGGTGGACGGCATCCTCGGCCCGGCGACACGCGACGCGATCCGCGGCTATCAGCTATCGCGAGGCCTGATCCCGGACGGCTTCCCGGACCGGACCCTGCTCGCGCGACTCGACATCCGATGACCCGTCAACTATCCCTTTCCGGGGGTCGGACCAACGCAAATAATTGTTCCAAAAGGGTTTAATGTCCATTTTGACCCAGATACAGGCCTTGGAGGGCCATTTTCGGCCCCAAAAACCACCCTCCAGAACAAGACCCCGGTAATCGCCTGGGGCTGGCCAATACCGTTCCTGAAGCCCCGTTTCTGGCCCCGAAATGGCCCCTCCAAGGGCAAAAATCACCCCGTTTTCAGGCCGATCTCCATTTGATTTCAATGCCTTGCGTTGGTCCGACCCCCATGGATGGAAAACGGTCTAGACTCAGGAACAGACCGGGGAATCAGGGCACACCCTGGGTGTGCAGAAAAGCCCGGGATCGGGTGGCGGGATGTCCGTTCCAGCCCGATTCACGGCTAACACAATGACGCAAGCCCGGCCATTGAAGGAGGAAGCACGATGAACAACGGTATCGTGGACGTGACCGTTCACATCGACGAGGCCCTGGATTCGATGTTGCGGGGTGAGCTTGCCGACAAGCTGCGAACGATCAGCGGGATCAGCAACACCTCGATCCTGGACCACACACCCCACCTGATGGTGGTTCAGTTCGATCCCGAGAGAATCGGTACCCGCCAGATCCTTGATGCGGTCACGAGTACCGGCGTGCGCGCCGAGCTGATCGGGCTCTGATGGCGGCTGCGGGACGCGCGCCCGCGCTCGCTCCATCCGGCAGGACACTGACCCACGGGCCGCCGGTCCGGCCCGGCACCCGGGCCGCGAGCCCGGGTGAGGCCACCGCAGACATGCGGTTCAGGATACGTGCGGCGGTCCCGGCGGGGGACCACCCTTGTCCTTGTCCTCGCGGGCCGCCTCCTCGCGCTGTTCCTTGATGTACTGGACCTTTTCCTTCACCAGCACGCCCGCGAGGAGGACCAGCGCGATCAGGTTGGGGGCGGCCATCAGCCCGTTCAGCGTGTCCGCGACGTCCCAGATCGTGGTCAGGCCACCGATTGCACCCAGGAACAGGAATGCGATGAAGATGATCCGGTACGGCTTCACCACCTTCGGACCAAAGGCGTACTCCCAACTCTTCTCGCCGTAGAAGTTCCACGTAAGCATGGTGCTGTAAGAGAAGAGCACGATCGCAATCACAACGATCCAGCCACCGAGGCCAGGCAGCCCCGCGGTGAAGGCACTGGTGGTCAGCTCCGCACCGGTCTGTCCGGTCTCGATCACGCCGGTCACCAGGATCACCAGCGCGGTCAGCGTGCACACCACCAGTGTGTCGATGAATACCTCCCACATGCCCCACAGGCCCTGCGCATAGGGCTTGCTGCGCGCCTGGGCGTGAACGATCGAGGCCGAACCCAGGCCTGCCTCGTTGGAGAAGATCCCGCGTGCGAACCCGTAGCGTACGGCCATCGCGACCGTCGCGCCGGCAAAGCCGCCGATCGCGGAGGTCGGCGTGAAGGCACCCGCAAAGATCATCCCGAAGGCCGCCGGGATCTGGGAGTAGAAGCTCACCAGCACGCCGACCGCACCGATCACGTAGATCAGCGCCATCGTCGGGACGATCTTCTCCGCGGTCACCGCGATGCGCTTGATTCCCCCGAGCGTCACGACCCCGACCAGGATCATCACCAGGACCCCGGTGAACCAGGGCGGCACGCCCATGCTGGACTCGAGCGCATGGGCCATGGTGTTCGCCTGCACCATGTTGCCGATGCCGAAGGCGGCAAGGCCCGCGAGGAATGCGTAGAGCAGCGCCAGCCATTTCCAGCGCTTGCCGAGACCCTTCTCGATGTAGAAGAAGACGCCTCCCGACACCCGGCCCTCGTCATCCACTTCCCGGTACTTCACCCCGAGAGTGGCCTCCGCGAGCTTGGTCGCCATGCCGACCAGCGCAACCACCCACATCCAGAACACAGCCCCGGGACCGCCGAGGGCGATGGCCGTCGCGACCCCGGCGATGTTGCCGACACCGATGGTCGCGGCCATCGCGGAGGTGACCGCCTGGAAGGAGGTGATCGCGCCCTCCTCGTGGACATTTTTCGGCTTCAGCAGGCTGCCGAAGGTACGCCGCCAGGCAAAGCGAAGGTGCGTGAACTGGAAGAACCCGAGCCGGACGGTGAGGTAGAGACCCGTGCCCACCAGCAGGATCATGAATGGTGGCCCCCAGACGATGCTGTTGAGCCAGTCGTTGAACACCATGAGTCCGTGGACCATCGCTGCCCCCCTTGTTGATCCCTGCGCGAGCTCGCTGACTGCCGGGTCCCCACTGCATCCCGGCGCTTCCGAACACGGTTTACCCCGTGTGATGGCAATGCGCAAGTGCCAATGCCCCCGGGGCTATCGCCGGAGGACGATGCCTTCAAGCACGGCCGCACTGGCGACCGCAGCCCGATTCGGCTCCGGTCGCCTCGCTCGGGCAATCACCTCGCCGCGGCGGAACGCGGTCAATGCATGTTCCCGGCCGACCCCGGGAACCGCCGCTACTCAGGATCGGCCACCCGTCGCTGTACCTGCCGGTCGGCAGACGGGTGTCTCCCGGCGGCTATTCGCGGCCGCCCCGGCCGGGACCGAAGGGATTGAATTGCTGCTTGAAGGTCTCCTGCATGCTGTCGAGCATTGCCTGCTGCATCCCCTTCATCATCGCCTGCTGGAAGCTCGCCGCGAACTCGGCCTGCTTCTCGGAAGGAACGAAGAGTTCCTTGAACTCCTCCGGCGTGCACTCGATATCGATTCGAACGTTCATCTGTCTGCTCCTCTCGTGGTACCCCGATCCGGGAAGGCCGGGGCCGTCGACGCAGTATGCCGCCGCAGCCGGGCCCCGAAAAATCACACTCATTGGCTCGCGCGGAAGTTATGGTGGCCCTTGACGAAAGTGCGTCCACCGTATCCAGGGTACCTTCCGGGATCGCTCGATGGATTCCCGGCGCTATACTCTGGAGTTTGCGGCGGATCGCATCGACATCGATTCGTTCTCGTCGCTCCGGGACGCACCGGTTGCGCCTGCAACATACGGTTTGAGTCAAGCGAGGTTCATGTCATGGATTTGTCGGTCCTCTTCCGCCCCGAGGTGATCATCTTCATCATCATTCTCGCCCTGATCGGCTTCAAGATCGGCAAGATCGCACTGAACGAGCGCGTGGAGCAGGTCCTCGGTGCCGAGCGCAAGAACCAGTCACGCACCCTGAAGACGATGGACTCCGCCCACGCGGACACGCTGGAGAAACTGCGGGAGGGCCACGCGGAGGAACTGAAGCGCGTCCGGGAGGATGCAGAGCGCACCCTCGAGGCCGCCCGCGCTGACCAGGCGGGCGAGCTCAAGCGCCTGAACGATGAGTACAGCGCCTCCATCGAACGCCTGAACGAGGCGAACATCGCCAACGTCCGGGAGACCCGGGCCGAGTACGAGAACCAGTTCGGGGCCTTGCACGAGCAGTACGAGGGAGAGGTGCGCGCCGCTCGGGAAGAGATGGACCGCACCGTGCAGATGCTGCGTGCGGAACACGCGGAGGCGAGCAATGCCCTCCGTGCCGAATACGACGAACGCCTGAAGGCCGAGAAGGGGGAACACGAACAGGAGGCCGAGGCGATCCGGCGCGACCGCGAGGAGGCCCTGAAGGCGTTGAAGGCCGAACACGACGAGGCCACTGCGACGCTCAAGCGGGAACAGGACGGCCATCTCAGGACCCTGAAAAAGGAGCACGAGGAGGCGACTGCCGAGCTTCGGGCGGAACAGGCGGAGGCGCTGAAGGCGCTGAAGGCCGAACACGAGGCGGCGACCGCAGCCCTCAAGCGCGAGCACGAGGCCAATGTGCAGGCCCTCAAGACCGAGCACGCCGACTACATCCGCACCCTCAAGCAGGACCACGAGGGAGCCCTGCACAGCCTGCGCACCGAGCATGGCCATTACGTCGACAGCCTCAGACGCGAGCAGCGCATGCTGATCGACGAAAAGGATGCGGAGATCCGCCGCGTGCGCAGCGAAGTCGCACAACTCGAATCCGCGGGCGCGCGCCGGGAGGCGGAAATCCAGAAGCTGCAGGATACGATCCGCGAACTCAACGAGGGTGTGCGCGAGGCCAAGCAGAACAACGCCTTTGCGCTGTCGCGTTCGGGCGAGCGTTTCATCCGCGTGATCCGTACCGTGCAGGAACTGGCGATCGAACTCGAGGAGACCTCGCGCACGGTCACTGGCGGCGAATACTCCTTCATCAATGCGATCAAGGACCAGCGCGACCGAGATACCGTGCTGCGCCTGGCCGGCGGGAGCGACGCTGTCCCCCACGAGGACAAAGCAGAGGCCACCGGCGCCTCCGCCGAGACGACTGCGCCAGCAGACAAGGCGGCTGCAGCGCGTGAGTCCGGCGAGGCCACTCCACAGGCGGCGGGCGCGTCGGCATCGAAGACGCAGACCGCAGAACAGGCAGCCCCGAAATCCGAGACGTCCGGAACCGCCGCCGCGAGCCCCGGCGAGGCTTCCCCGCGCACGACCAACGGATCCGGCAAGGAGCCCGACACGGAGTCGAAGCCCGGGCAGGCAAAGGCGCGACCAAAAGACAAGGCAGCATCGCCCCGGGCCTCAGCATCCTCGACCGAAACCAGCAGCGCCTCCGGCAAGGCGGACGGGGGTAGTGGAGGAGCGCCTTCCACGGGCAGCCCCGCGAGCGCCGGCGCGAAGGCGAAACCGGATGGCAAGGCAACGAGGGCCGGGGGCAAGGGCGCGCCCGAGGCCTCATCTCAACGGGCGGAGCCGGCCAAACCCGCGAAACCCGCGGCGACCACGAAGGCCCGCACACCCAAACCACCCCAGGGCAGCACCGAGGACAAGAAGAAGGCCGGACCAGAGAAGAAGCGGGCCCCGGCCAAGGCGCGACAGCAAGCGGCCGCGAAGAAGACGGCGACCACCTGATTCCCGGACATGCGCAATCTCGTGAAAGGACGGTTCATCGGCGCGGCAGCGCTGCTCGTCGCGATCTCGCTCCCAACGCAGGTCAACGCCTTCTTCTGGTCGGGTCCTGGCTGTTTCGTGGCCAACATGCTGGGCATGGGGAACGCCGGCGGCGGACTGCGCCTTTCCATCGGCGGGGGTGCCTTTGGGAGCGGCTCCGGTCCCGCGCCCGGTTACGGCTACCAATATGCCTATCCGCCTCCGCCCGGAACCTCTCGCCGACTCCCGGGACAGGTCCCGGCAATGCCGTCATCCTTGCAGGTACAGTCCAATGCCGCACGCCGCGCGCGCGACATCAGCCGAGCCAACGCCTGGAGGGGCGGGATCGGCGAAATGCATGCCTTCGAAACCGGGGACACCAACGTGACGCCGTCGAACCGCTGGAGCCGCGGACGCTGACGGCGGGTACTTCCACCCGGGAAACGCTGATCAATCCGTTATCGCGAGGAGCAGGGCCTTTGGCCGCGAGCGCAGCGTGGCGGGACACGGCCATCCATCAGATGTTCATTGCGATCAAGCCGGCTGGATTATTCGCTGCGCTCACCCTGCTGGCCAGGCTTCGGCTTGACCCCCCGGGGACACCGACGCTATGATCCCGTGCTCGCTGTACTGGGCTTTCGCGGTTTGGCATCACGGGGTATAGCGCAGTCTGGTAGCGCGCCTGCTTTGGGAGCAGGATGTCGGGGGTTCGAATCCCTCTACCCCGACCACTGCTCCGGCCACATGCGCTCGTAGCTCAACCGGATAGAGCATCGGCCTTCTAAGCCGACGGTTGCAGGTTCGAGTCCTGCCGGGCGCGCCACCGCCCGGGCAGTCGCGGATCAGGTGGTACGGCGATACGGTGGTGACCGTAGCTCAGTTGGTAGAGTCCCGGATTGTGGCTCCGGTTGTCGTGGGTTCGAGTCCCATCGGTCACCCCACCCCCATTGCGGGCCGTTAGCTCAATTGGCAGAGCAGTGGACTCTTAATCCATTGGTTGTAGGTTCGATTCCTACACGGCCCACCAAATAAAACAATACGTTACGCACTTATTTCCGCCGTTTCCGAGTTTCCGATCAAGGCTTGGGAACCGCTTGGGAACCCCCGAAGACCGATCCCCGACCAGGCTCCACCCTGGCCGGCGACCTGATGCGTCCGCTTCTGTACGCGGGCGGAAGGCATTTCACGCGCCATTGGACCAGCTCGGCGTTCCCGCTTCTCGATCGACTGCGATCATTCTGGTCGGGTTGACGCTCGTTCGGCCGTCCCCATGCCCGCCAGCGCGAAGATTCACCCGCAGCCGCCCCATCACGCGCGCGATCGTGGCGCTAACCGTGAACCCCCATTTGACGGGTGCAACTGTTCCGGGCAACGAGCCGAGGAGCGACACGGGCCTGGGCAACATCATCGACTGACTGTCGTTTCGCCTGCAGTGCGGTTTTGGGCGCCGTTATCGCCGGTGCGGCCCTGCAGGACTCTGACCGAGCAACACACACGCTCAACAGCTGGCTGGCGCCTTCCGCTGCCAACATCGCGTGATGGTCCGGAACCGGGCCTGCCCGGCCAGTCAGTGGGAATGGATCAGTGGCTGGAGTTGGCCGTAGGCTTGACGCTCGGAACGGGTCTTTGGAATTGACTTCGAGACCTGCCCGGCCTGCGGCGGGGGCAACGCCGCCCGTCCGGCGCAAGTCGGTCCCGGCCGCTTGCCGGTCCGTGGTCACCCCTGCGCTTCAGAAGCGGAAGGTCAGGCCTGCCATGGCGTCGATCTGGGTAAACAGGTCGCCGCTGTAGCTCAATCGACAGACGCCACCCTGCTCCCCGGACCGACAGAAGATGTCGGTGTCACCGTCGGTGAGGGTCAGGTAGGCCCGGCTTTCCAGACGAACCGCGATACGCTCGGCAACCGGTATCAGCACGCCGAGACCGACCGAGAAAGAGGGACGGGTATCGCTGCCCGAACCGTCTCCACTCGCGTTGACAAACGTGGCGCCGATGCCGGCCGCGAGATAGCTCGAAAACCCATTCTGCGGCCATGCGGCCATACCGCCCACATGCAGATACTGCAAGCTGAGATCCACATCCGCGCCATCGACACTGGTCTCCTGACGGCTGTACAGCAACTCGTACCAGCGATTCGTCGATTCCTCGAGATTGAACACCAACGATCCGGCGAGATCGCCGTCGACATCCAGACTGCGGCCCCTATCCTCCTCGTCGAGTTCGCCGCCGCCTCGATACCCCGCCATCGGCGTGACGGAAAAAACAGATTGCTCGGCACTTGCCGGCAGCGCCCCGGCAAGAGCGACAGTCATGACAGCGACAAGCCTTACGGCGGCGCGGAGCGACATGGACATACCTGATCTTGAGAGGTTGGCGAGTATTCAGTTCCCTGCGATCACGAGTCAAGGGCCGCGCCGCTGACGGCACAGCCCGAACGAGGTCATCGTGAACTTATCCGGTCTAGTGGGCCATGCGGAAAGTTCGGTACCAGATCGCTTCGCCAGAAGCGCCGGCGCTGCGTTGGGCAAGTTTGAAATAGGCCCACTATTCCTGCACTT
>NZ_JAWLHP010000009.1:61629-63491 GCF_041690275.1 Thioalkalivibrio sp. | reverse complement strand
GGCAGGATTTTGCACCCGGGCGAAGTGATGCGGATTTCCTGGTCGAGTTCGGGCCGGAGACAGAGCTTTCACCGCTGAAGCGGTTTTCGGGTTTGAGCAGGATCTGGAGCGGCTGCTTCAGCGGCGGGTCGACCTGATCGAACGCGGCGCGCTGGGTAGAAGCCGCAATTACCTTCGCCGACGATCGATCCTGCGCGAACGGGAATCGGTTTATGGCTGAACTTTCGGACCGAGACCTGTCGCTCCTGCTCGACATGTTGCGCGCCTCGCGCGATGCGCTGCACACCGGTTCGGTTCCCAAATCCAGCAACAAACGGGGTGGGGTACGTGGTGGGGTATCGTCATTCGGGCCTTCGTTAAGTTGTTGAGATAATTAGCCGAAAAGGGCCGATGTGGAGGTGACCCCAGCATCCATGAAGCAGGTCCGACTTCGGCCGGACCCATCGGGGATAAGGGCGCGCTGGAGACGCTGACCGTCACTCGCGGGTTGGCGGCCCACCCAACCCGGACAGCTTTGCGTGAACGTAACCAGGCGGCAGCAGTCCTAGAGGGTTCGAAGTCCTGCTGATTTCGATGGAACACCACCACAAGGAGATCGACATGAAAAATACCCGCTATCTGCCCTTGATTGCCGCCCTGGCCATTCCCTTCGCCGGTATCGCCACGGCCCAGGAATCCGCACAAGAGCGGGGTGCTGCCACGGGATCGTCGATGACGCCCGAGCAGCAGGAAATGATGGAGCAACGAATGGAAGACATGCAGGAACACATGCTCCAGATGCACGAACTGATGCATCGCATCCAGGATGCGGAGGGTGCGGAGCGCGAAGAGTTGCTGGCGGAGCAGCGTGACCAGATGCGCGAACACATGCAGACCATGCGCGAAAATATGGGCAAGGGCATGGGCCCAGGCATGGGCCAGGGCATGGGCTCGGGCATGGGCCAGGGCATGGGACGCCAGAATCAGGGGCAGTAACGCCTTTTCGCGCCAGGGCATTGAGCCGGGGCCCCTGGCCGCGGCTCTTGAGTCCAAGGATCGGGGCCGGCTCAGGCAACAGCGGACCGGTGCGAGTCGTTACCCGAATCGAATACCCTGTGCGCATCCGGAAGATCCTCGCCCACCGGTGGGCGATCCGGCTGCGTGCTCCGATTCCGTAGCGCGAGCCCGTTGACCCAGGAGGAGATGATTGATGTCGAGACAACGCAGGCTGTTTCTGGCCGCCGGCCTGGCTCTGCTGGCCTACGGTGGCGTGGTGCACGCGGCCGAGCCGGAGATCACGGTTTACAAGACCCCGACCTGTGGGTGCTGCACGAAATGGGTGGACCACTTGCAGGAGAACGGGCTCGAGGTGAAGAGTGTGGACGTGCGCAGTCTCAACCGCATCAAGGCGCTGGCGGGGGTGAGTCCCGAACTCGCCTCCTGCCACACGGCCATGGTGGACGGCTACGTGATCGAAGGGCACGTCCCTGCCGAGGACATCAAGCGACTGCTGGCGGAGCGGCCAGAGGTCCGGGGGTTGACGGTGCCGGGCATGCCCCACGGTTCGCCGGGGATGGAGACCGGACGGCAGGACGCCTACCAGGTACTGACCTTCGATGCTGACGGCAACACGGGGGTGTTCGCTCGGTATTGACGGGGCTTTCCACGGGAACGGAACGGCGCCCGCGAATCCGGGACAGAGTTGCGGGCGCCGGACGGCTGCGGTCGGGCACAACACAGGGGGGGTGGGGCGCCAGTGTGCCTTCAGTGCTTCCGTTGATCTCGGGAAACTGCTTACAGCCCCTGTTTTCCCAGCGTCCGAGCCCGGCCCAGCCACCGTTCGCGCTGGGCGGCGCTGACGCCCTCCACCAAACCGAACAACG
>NZ_JAWLHP010000009.1:22985-61529 GCF_041690275.1 Thioalkalivibrio sp. | reverse complement strand
GGGAAACTGCTTACAGCCCCTGTTTTCCCAGCGTCCGAGCCCGGCCCAGCCACCGTTCGCGCTGGGCGGCGCTGACGCCCTCCACCAAACCGAACAACGCGGCTCATCCCCAACTGTACCTTCGTCCTCTGCCGCTGACCCGCCGTTCAGGGTCGGGTACAGACAGCCAACCTCACCCCTGCAGACCGGGCATCCGCTCAGGGCCGGGAGCGCTCGCGGAGCGCGACCTGCAGGCACTCACGCTGGTGCGCGTTCGGCCTCCCCGACGTCACCCGCTTCCGGTTCGACCAGAGCGCGGTACCCACGCCACATCGCGAACCCGAGCCAGGGAAAAACGACGATGAGACCGATCAGGGCGGTCAGGACCGAGAGGCCAAACAGGAGAGTAATCAACCCGCCCCAGATCATCATCGGGCCGCGATTGTGGTTGAACGCCTTCGCGCTGATCCTGATGGCATCGATCAAGCTCGCGCCGCGGTCCAGCATCGCGGGCACGGTGACTACGCCAACGGCAAAGGAGACGATGGCCAATACGGCGCCGGCTACAACGAGGCCGATCAGGGAGAAGATGCCCCGCGGGCCAGCGATCAGGACACCGACCAGTTCGCCCAGGTTCGCGGGGATTCCCAGGTTCCCTACGTTCATCACGCCGATCCAGAGCGTCATGAACCCCGCCCACACTACGAAGAGTCCCGCAAGCAATGCAGCGAATACCCATAGCGCTGCACCGAGCGTCGGCACCGCGCCGAGGCATTGTCCGATCCCCAGCTTCTCCCGATCTCCATGCTCCAGCCGACGGGCGAGCTCATTGACACCGACGGCGAGGGCCGGCCCGACCAGCAGGAACCCGGATATCGCCGCGATCGCCAACCACATCTGGTCCCAGGTGAACCAAAGTATGACCCATCCGACGGCCGTCACAACCAGACCGTGCAGCAGGGAAACCGGTGCCCGCCAGATATCCCCCCAGCCGGCGACCAGCCACTGCAAGGGGTCCCCAGGGGAGATGTCGCGGACGGATGGGGTTTCCGCGTCCAGCTCCTGGCCTGTCTGGATTTCCTCCAAGTCCCCCGGATAACGGGGCCCTAACGGATTGTCTGCCATGAGATCCCCTGGCGCCTCGGCGCTCGTGAAATATTGCGAACCACCAACCTACCAGATGTATAGCCAACTTTCCTGCTATCTCCTCGCAATCGTGACCGATTGCGAGAACGGCCCGGCCTGGTCCTTCAGGCGGTTGCCTCGTCGGCGCTGGAGCACCCAAGCAGGGAATAGCCTGCGGCTACCGAAAGCTTCCTCCGGCTCCGAGTTGCGAGCCCCGATCAGTGGACAGGGATACGGGCCGGAAACGGGGCCCAGGCCGGGCCGGCACGAGCATGTTCCGCCGGGCGGAAAACCGGCCTCAGCCCCGTCGCACCGCCTTTTCATAGAGGCCCGGAAAGCGCCCTTCGGGGTCGCACTCGCGTTTGAGGGCCTCGTAGGCTTGTCGGTCGTAGTGCTGCCAGAATGTGGTCTCGTCGTAGGTGCTGCGCGAGTACAGGCTTTTCTTGCCGCCGTGTTTCGCGACCAGGTCCTCGACCCGGGCGTTGTAGTGGCCGTCGGGCTCGCTGGAGCGGACCAGGTCCCAGAAACCGAAGTTGATGTACGGGGTGTCGGTGCGCAATTGGAACAACGAGAACCGGCCTTCGGGAACGACGAACGGGCAGATCCACACCGGCCGGATGCCGATTTCCGCCTCGAAATCCTCCAGAAATGCCGCGGCGTTGGCGATCGGGATGTCGACGTCCTGGATGACCGACTCGGTGCGTGGGCGAATCGACTGGAGCAGATTCAGCGGCCAGCGGCGGCTCGAGCGCATGATCTTCTGGTAGGTGACGCTCGACAGGCGCTTGCGCCCGAGAAGCAGCCGCACCGGCTTGAGATGGGCGCCGACATTCCTGCTGCACCAGAACCAGTCGGTGTCCCAGCGCCAGAGGTAGTCGTGGATGGTCAGATAATCCTCGCGTCGCTCGCGCAGGCTCTGCCAGTACTGGCGCATCCAGGTGTAGTCGCTGGCCTCGGTGCCCGGTGGCAGCGATTCGACGAAGTGCGCGCGCGTCAGCACGAACTCGCCGGGGGCGAAGTACACGCCGTCGAGATAGGCGCAGGTCGGCTGCGCGCATTCCTCGCCGATGGCGGCGAAGAGTTTCTCCGGATCGCGAAAGGATGTGTGCTGGAGCCGGACATAGGGCTGCACCGGAATCAAACCGAGGCGCACCCGTGTGGCGTAACCGACGCTGCCGTAGGAGTTCGGAAAGCCGTAGAAGAGTTCCGGGCGCCGCTCGCGCGAACAGGTCAACACGCGGCCGTCGGCGACCAGCACGTCGAGCTCCTGCACCGTGTCGTGCACCAGGCCATAGCGGAACGCGCCCGACTCGATACCGATCCCGGTGGTCGCGCCGCCGACGGTGATGCTCTTGAGTTCGGGCACGATGGCCGGCGCCAGGCCGTGCGGCAGGGTCGCGTCGACCAGGTCGGCATAGGTCGTCATGCCCTCGACCTCGGCGGCGCCGGCCTCCACGTCGATCTCGATGACGTGATTGAGCGAAGCCACGTCGATCTCGGTCCGAAGGGCATCCTCGCGCGGCCGGAACAGGTTGCTGGTGGGCTTTCGAAGGCGCACCGGCCCGTTGGACCCGGCCAGCGCCGCGGCCATCGTTTCCACCCGGGCATGGTGGGCGTTCCAGGCGGCTCCGGTCATCGAACGGGCGCGTAGCGCGGGATATCGCCCTGGCTGAGCACCAGCTGCCAGAGATTCAGGTGGCGGGCCCGAAAGGCGCCGGCGGAACTCAGCAGGTAATAGCGCCACATCCGGCGGAAGCGTTCGTCCAGCCCCTCGCTCTGCTTCAGTTCCTCCCAGGCGGCGGCGAAATTGTCGTGCCAGGCGATTAGTGTGCGGTCGTAGTCCGGGCCGAAGTTGTGCCAGTCCTCGAGCACGAACAGGCCTTCCTTGGCCCGGGTGAGCTGCGACGCGGACGGGATCACGCCGCCGGGGAAGATGTATTTCGCGATCCAGCGGTCGGTGTCGATACGGCTGGTATTGCCGCCAATGGTGTGGACCAGCGCCAGGCCGCCGGCCTTCAGGCGGGCCCGGGCCAGTTCGAAGAAGGCGCGATAGTTCTTTGGCCCGACGTGTTCCATCAGGCCGATGCTGACGATGCGGTCGTATTGCCGGGATTCATTGGCGGCCTCGCGGTAGTCCTGCTGCCGAACGTCGACCGGCAGGCCTTCGCAGAGCCCTCTGGCGTACTCCACCTGCTGGCTGCTGATGTTATAGCTGACCACTTCGCATCCGTGCTCGGCGGCCAGAAACCGGGCCAGTTCGCCGAATCCGCCACCCAGCTCGAGCACACGCATGCCCGGCTCCAGGTGCAGCTTGCGCGCGATCAGGGCCAGCTTCGCACGCTGCGCCTCGTCCAGCGTCGCGTCGGATCCGTCGGGGCCGTAATAGGCGCAGGTGTACTGCATGGTCGGCCCGAGCATGGCCTCGTAGAGCCGGTTGGAAAGGTCGTAG
Source organism: Thioalkalivibrio sp. (assembly GCF_041690275.1). Taxonomy (NCBI): domain Bacteria; kingdom Pseudomonadati; phylum Pseudomonadota; class Gammaproteobacteria; order Chromatiales; family Ectothiorhodospiraceae; genus Thioalkalivibrio; species Thioalkalivibrio sp. The sequence continues at coordinate 57,976 of NZ_JAWLHP010000009.1, read as the reverse complement.
TGCTGCTCCGCGACCCGCCGCGAGCGCCTGCGACTCTGTGCGTTGCCCAGCCGGCTCAGTAGCGCCGGGCCGAGGACTGCCGGCGTGCGGATCCTGCGGTCCAGCCTGGCCTGGAGCATCCGGAAGAACAACTCGTCCAGCCGCTCGGCGTCCCACCAGCCGTCCATATAGGCCTCGCCGGCGCCGAGCGAGCCCTCGGCAAGAATGCGCTGATACAGGCGCTCGTCGTGGACCCGCACATCCCAGGGCCGGTCGCCGCCGATCTCGATGCCGCCGCTGCGCAATATTTCCGTGACTTGCGATCTTGCTGACATGCTCGTGCTCCCTGCAGGAGGCGGATGGCAGCCTGGTGGGCCATGCGGAAGGTTCGGTGACTATGGAGCGCAGCCAGAAGGGCCGGAGCAAGGAGGGCAAGGGCAGGAATAGTGGGCCTATTTCAAACTTGCCCAACGCAGCGCCGCCGCTTCTGGCGAAGCGATCTGGTACCGAACCTTCCGCATCGCCCATCAGACTCCCCGAATGCGCTCGTTGCAAATTCTGCCACAACAGAGGACCCGGTGACATTTCGACCGTCGCCCTGCATCCGTCCGATGATGGCGGCCATGTGGGCTTAACTCGGCGCGGGCGAAGCTGGCAAATGCGCTCGGGATGACGCTCAAGCCCGCGGTTTCAGCAGCGCGACGTGCCGGTGCAGGAAGTCGACGAATGTCGCCGCCACCACCGAAAGCTGCTTGCCCCGCGGCCAGACGAGGTACCAGGATCGCCGCACCGGAAAACCCGTGACGTCGAGAACCGCGAGTTCCTCGGCTGCCGGATCTCCCAGCGTGTTCTGCGACAGCACCGCAAGCCCAAGCCCGCCTGCAATCGCCTGCTTGATGGCCTCGTTGCTGCCGAGTTCCATGCGAACCTTGAAGTGTATCCCTTTCTCCGCGAACACCCTTTCCACCGTTATGCGGGTACCGGAACCCTCCTCCCGTGCGATGAAGGTTTCATCCGCCAGCTGCGTGAACGGGATCCGGCGACGTCCCACAAACCGGTGGGTCCGGGGGGCGACCACCACCAGGTTGTTCTCGAGCAACGGCTGACTCTCGATCTCCCAGCCTTCCGGAGGCACCCCCATGACGTAGAGGTCATCCGCGTTGTGCCCCAGTCGCTCGAGCAGACGGTTGCGGTTGATCACCTCCAGGGCCACTTCGATGCCCGGATACCGGTCACAGAAGGGTCCGAGCACCCGGGGCATGAAGTACTTGGCGGTGGTCACCACGGCGATGCGCAGGCGACCCTGCTTGAGTCCCTTCAGGTCCGCGATGGATTGCTCGAAACGGTTCCACGTGTCCAACCAGTCGGAGCAGGTTGCCAGGAGCTCGCGACCGGCGTCGGTCAGGCACACCTGCCTGCCAATCTGCTCCAGCAGCGGCAGGCCCACCTCCTGCTGGAGCTGGCGGATCTGCTTGGAGACTGCGGGCTGGGTGACATGAATCTCCTCGGCGGCGCGGGAGAAGCTGCCGAGGCGTGCCACTGCCTCGAAGACCTGGAGCTGGCGCAGGGTCACGCGCATGCCGGGCATCATCAACCCTCAAGAAAGGTCTTGATCTGGTCTTCGATCATAACGACTCCTTTGGTGCTGTATGCCATTGGCCATGATCCGGAGGGCATTCATTGCGCACCCGCGCACCGAGGGCGGCGCGAATGCGCACGACTCCCGGCCCCGACTCAGAGGCGATGCGCATAAAGGACCTCGACCGAGTCCATGTAGATGATGCAGGCATAGTCCGCCGCGTAGCGGCTGGAAACGGCATCCGCGATCTTGATCGCAAGATCGGGGTTCGCCGTTATCACCTCGATCTTGATGTTCCCGAAATGGTCAAGGACCGACGGTTCCCCGGATGAACGCGTGTTGTGGCTTCCCGCCCCGCCCGCCGCAATCAATGTGTATCCACCGGCATCGTGGCTCTCGATAATGGCGCCGATGGCCTTTGCGAGGACCTTCTCCGTAACAATCACCAAACGAGTGGCCTGTTGTGTCATGACAAATTCACTCCTGCCGATCGTGTTATGGATTCACCCTGGGCAGCCTACCCGCACCGGCTCGCTATACGGGTGCCCATGGACCGCGAGCCATTCTCAGAATACGGCCTCCGCAAGCGCGATATACAGCGGTATCCCGATTGCTATCGCGATCGGTGTGCCGACACTCGTCGAGGCACCGACATACGCCGACGGATTCGCCCGCGGGATCCCCGCCCGCAGCGTGGGCGGTCCCGAGATGTCGGAGCTGGATCCGGCAATGACCGCCAGGATCACCACCCCGCCGGGACTGAATCCCGTTAGGACATGCGCGATATAGCCGAAGCCGAAGGCGATCAGCCCGTGCATGATCGGGGCGACGGCGGCATACACCGCGAACCAGTGCGCCACACGGCGCAGCTCCTGGATGCGGCTGTAGGCCTCCATGCCCATGATCAGCATCAGGATGGAAAGCAGGCCACGGAACAGCGGGTCATAGAAGCTTTCGAAGACGGGTTCGGGCCGCGTAAGCAATCCCAGCGCGATCCCCAGTAACAGGGCAGACAACGCCGACCCCTGCAGGCTTTCCTTGACGATCGGCCAGATACGCACCTTGTCCGTCGCGCCGTCTTCGCGCTTCAGGTACAGATTGGCCAGCACGATGGCCATCACCAGGGCCGGAATGTCCATAAAGGGATACAGGGCGGGTGCCCATTGCTCGTATTCGAGCCCCTCGCTTTCCATCACCACGATCGCGGCCGCCAGTGTTGATCCACTGACGGCTCCGAAGAGCCCGCCGGTTGCAATACCGTCCTCGGTGCGCACGGCCGGCAACATGGCCAGCGAGACGCGTGCAAGCAGGACGATTCCGATGCCGATCACCACCGCGAACAGGGCGGGCAACAGCATTTCGGCCAGGTTCGCTTCACGGATCGACATCCCGCCCTCGAGTCCGACCCGCAGCAGCAGCATGAACACGATGAACTTGTAAATGGACTCCGAGATCGCGAGGCGCGAACCGAGCGCTGCGATCACGATGCCTCCAATCAGGAACGCCAGCGTGGGCGACTGAAACTGCATCAGGAAGCGGTTGGCCAACTCAGGTAGTGCCTCCACGGTTCACCCTCCATTCCGAAGATCATGAATCGAAACTCGGAAGTCAGGGTATCCATGCCATTTCAATAATGATAATTATTTTTAATTCTATTAATCATAACTTAAAGGTTATGACTCCTTGAGGAAGCGCTGAACAAAAGGATCGTCATTGCGAGCGCAGCGCGGCCATCCAGGCGGAGCTCGCCGGATCAGGAGCTTATGGATCGCCGCATCGCTGTGCTCCTCGCGATGACGGCTTGATCAGCACTTCCTTAGCGCGGCGACAGGCTCTGCACTCACGGTCTGTCGCCTCAACCGTGGTTCCGCCCCCTGTTCCCGCGAGGTCAGGCCGGTGCTGTCACGCGCAGGGCCCGGCAGGCCATTGGCTGGCCGTCCGGCACGGGTGGGCTTGAAGCCAATGCTCGCGAGGGGCGATCCTTGGATGACGGGGCCGGAAATGGGGCAGGTCACCGGGGATCGGCGGGGGACGGCGCCTTCGTCGTCCGGGGTGGCTGTGTGTGGCATGAAGGTCGGCTGCAAGACTTTGCGCGAGGCTTCTTCATGCGGGATGCAGACAGGAAACGAGAGTTCGAGACGGCGCTGGATCGGGCGCGCCGGCCGGCGTGGCGGCGCGAGCACTGGATCGCGCTGTTGCTGCTGGTGGTCGCCTTTGCAGGGCCGCTGCTTTTCCATGACAGCGAGGACCCGGCGGTGCGGAGGCTGGTCGGGATGCATTTCGGTTACCTGCTGGCCGCCTCTTTCCTGCTCTGGATTGTTATTGCACTGAACGAGGGCCGCGTGCGCGGTCGGCGCCGCTGGTATCGGCGAGATACCGAATCCGTCTCCTTCTTCATCATGCTGGCGCTCAGGAATGGAATCGGCCTGCTGGCAGGTCTGAGCACCGGCTTGGCGTTTACCTTCCAGGGCGTCTGAATGCCTCGGCCATGGGCTGCCGTTGCTGACGCTCCATCGGACTGGGCCGCCGATCCCCGTGTTACCATCGCCCTCGCGCCGGAGGGCCGCTTCGGCATCACTACCCCGGAGGCATCACGACCATGGCAGCAGGCGCAGTGATCGTACTCGGTTCCGTGCTGGCGGCACTGGCCGTCGGCTCCGGGGCCTTCGGTGCCCATGGGCTGGAGGCTCGGCTCTCGGAGCGCGCCATGGCCATCTGGCAGACCGCGGTGCAGTACCAGTTCGTGCACGCGCTGGGCCTCCTCCTCGTGGCCGCGCTCTGGGAGCGTCTGCAGCCGGGCTGGGGACTCGCCTCGGTCATTGCGATGGCCCTCGGCGTGCTGCTGTTCTCCGGCAGCCTGTATGCCCTCGCGCTCGGCGCGCCGCGCGTGCTCGGAGCTATTGCCCCGATCGGCGGCACGCTCTTCATCGTTGGCTGGGCCACCCTCGCGGTTGCGGCCGCCGTCGGACGTGCGTGATACGATCGAACCCCTCACTCAGCGGAACACCCGGACAGGCGCATGGCGGGCTCACTCAAGGATCAGTTGCTCAAGGCGGGGATTGCCAGCCGGAAGCAGGCCAAGGAGGCCGAGCTGGACAAGCGACGGAAGCGCAAGAAGGGGCAGCACGGGCCGGCCAGGGAAGACCTGGACCGGGCCTCGGCGATCGAGGCCGCACGCCGGGAGAAGCTCGAGAAGGACCGCGAGCTGAACGAGCGCCGCAGGCGGGAGCAGGCGGAACGCGCGTTGCGCGCCGAGATCCGGCAACTGGCGGAGCAGCACGCAGTTCCGCTACCCCGGGACCCTGAGCTCCGCTACAATTTCGTCTGGAAGAACAAGGTTCACTCGCTCTGGATCGATCCATCCCTGCGCAGCCAGCTGGCGGCGGGCACCCTGGCAGTGGTGGCCATTGACCCGGCATTCGCGCTGGTGCCCGCCGCGATCGCCGAGCGCATACGCGAGCGCGATCCTGCAGCGGTGGTGCAAAAGCCCGACGAGCCCCCCGCGAATGCGCCTGCAGAGGACGATCCCTATGCGGACTTTCCGATCCCGGACGACCTGCACTGGTAGCCGGCGGTGTTTCTGAGGGTTCCGTCGATCGATGTTCCGGATGCCTGGCGGCGTCGGTGAAGCGACGGTCCCCGCAGCTTACCAGCTTGCCCAGACCGAGGGTTCTGGCGGCAAGGCTGGATAGCCGGATTCCGTGATGCCGGAACGCATCAGCATCTCGCTCGGCGAGCGCAGCGTCCGTTGGAACTCCACCCAGATGCCATCCGCCCAGCGTTCGGTGACAGACCCCGCCAGACGGTGGCCGCGATCGCGCGCCGCGGGGTCCGGGAAGATGACCTCGACGGCCTGGTATTCCGCGGGCCAGGAGGCCTCCAGGAAGACCCCGCGACGGCAGATCTTGCGGGTCTCCACCTTGAGCATGGTCCCGCTCCTGGAGATCAGCCATGCCTCTGCACGAACCCAGATGCAGTCGTCTTCGGTCCTGTTCATCGCTCCCCCTCTTTTTCCCACGGGCTCTGTTACCTCAGGAGCCCAGCGGGATACCTCTTGCGTGTTCCGCAGCGGCTTTTTCTGAAAGATATATAGCGATAAGTAGATTAGACGATGGAATTACATTTTTGAATAAATCGTTGGATCTGTATATGCGGTATCCGTGCACACCATGCCTCGTTGAATCGCCCAAGACATGTTGACCCGGACAGGGGATCTCCTATGCTTCAAGCAGCCGTTTGAACCGGACGCCTGAAGCAGTGAATCCGGGGCCCATCGCAGCCGGTACTGGTCGGGACGGCTGCGCACTGGAGGCATCGGCAGGGGAATGGGGGTGCTCCATCGGAGGAGCCAAAGAAGATTGCTGGCATGAATGCGAAGAATCATTCGCCGGGCGAAATCCGGCATCACCAGACAGGGGGATCTGCATGTCGCGGAAACAGCGTGGTTGCGGTGCGCGGCGTGGCCGTGCGGGCGCCTTGGCCGCCGGAGTGGCCATGGCTCTGGGCACGGGTGCGCCGGTACACGGTTTCGAAATCAGCAGTGAGGGCGGACAAGTCCGGGGGAGCTTCGACACGACCGTTTCGCTGGGTGCCCGCTGGCGCATGGAGAAGCCCGACGACGCGCTGATCGGGATCGCAAACGGGGGCACCGCACGCTCGGTCAACGAGGATAACGCCAACCTGAACTGGGATCGCGGGGAAGCGGTGTCCCTGGCCGCGCAGGTGACGCACGATCTGGACCTGAACTACCGCAATTACGGCGCCTTCGTCCGGGCCACCTATTTCTACGACGAGGCGGTGATGGGCAAGGACGGGCTCAGCTCGGCGGCCCGGGACCAGGCCGGCCGCGACTTCGAAGTCCTCGATGCCTACGTCCGCGGCGATTTCGACGTGGGCGAACGCTGGCTCGGTGCCCGTCTCGGGCGGCAGGTGGTGAACTGGGGCGAGAGCACCTTCATACAGAACGGCATCAACGTGCTGAACCCGATCGACGTCAGCCGCCTGCGCATACCCGGTTCGGAACTGCGCGAGGGCCTGATGCCGCTGAACATGCTCTGGGCGGGCCATGACCTCACCGATCGCCTTTCGGTGGAGGGCGTCTGGATGCTCGAGTGGGAGGAGACGCGGATCGACCCGGAAGGCACGTTCTTCAGCAGCAACGACTTCCTGAGCCCGGGCGGGGAACAGGTCTTCATCGGGTTCGGGCGCACGAACGATCTGAGCTCACCGGAGGCCAATGCTCCGTTCAGCGCGGTCGGAGCGCCCAGGGCGACGGACCGGGAGCCTTCGGACAGCGGGCAATACGGGGTGGCCGTCCGGTACTTCGCCGACCAGCTGAATTTCACGGAATTCGGCCTCTACTTCGTCCGCTACCACAGCCGGACTCCCTTCGCGTCGGGTATCGCGGGCGCTCCAACGGTCTTTGAACAGGGACAGGAGACCGTGGTGCTGCCGGACGGGGCGGGAGGGTTCGTTCCCGCCCCCCCGGGGGTCCCGCAGGCGCGATACTTCGCGGAGTATCCCGAGGGCATCCGGCTGTGGGGCCTGAGTTTCAACACGCCGGGCCCCTGGGGCATCGCCTTGCAGGGCGAGTACTCCTATCGGCCGAATCAGCCAGTCCAGATCGCCGCGCCCGAGCTACTGCTGGCGGCGTTGGGCCAGGGCAACCAGATCCCGGCGGAAAACATCGGCGCCGATGGCGAGATCAAGGGCTACCAGCGGGTCACCGCACAGCAGGTCCAGCTCTCCGCGACAAAGGCCTTCGGGCCCACCTTCGGTGCCCAGCAGTTCATCGCACTGGGCGAGGTCGGTTACACGCGGCTGGATCTCCCGCCGGACGTGCCCTTCAACGCACCCGGGGTGTTTCTGCCGGCGGAGGACTCGGATCGGACCACCTCCTTCGGCGCGTTCCAGGACAACGGCTATGCGAGCCGTGATTCGTGGGGCTACCGACTGGTTGGCCGCATGGATTATCCGAACGCCATCGGCGGTGCGACCCTGTCGCCGAGACTGGTGTTCAGCCACGATGTCAGCGGCCGCAGTCCGACCTTCAACGAGGATGCGAAGGCGCTGACGCTGGGTCTCGGCGTCAACTATCTTCAGAACTTCACGGCCGACATCTCTTACACGTCCTTCTTCGGGGGCGAGCGGATCAGTGGCACCGATCCGGTTCCGAACCCCTTCGGACAGCCGCAGGACTATTCCAGTCACACCAACCCCCTCAAGGATCGCGACTTCCTCGCGATCAGCGTCAGCTACTCGTTCTGAGCGACGACAGGCATCGAGGAGCCAGGAGAATCATGCAAATCAAGATGACCATGCTGGCGTCGGCGCTGGCGCTGGCCGTGATCGCCGCGCCCGTCCACGCCGAGGTATCCGAGGCCGAGGCCGCCCGTCTGGGACAGGACCTGACCCCGATGGGGGCCGAGCGGGCCGGGAACGAGGCGGGGACCATTCCCGCCTGGGACGGCGGCCTGTCCAGCCCCCCGGGGGAACACGAGCCGGGAGGTCATTATGCGGATCCCTTTGCCGGCGACGAGATCCTGGTCACGATCGACGCGTCGAACCTGGATGAATACCGGGAGAATCTGACCGCCGGCCAGATCGCGATGCTCGAGACCTATCCGACCTGGGCGATGAACGTGTACCCCACCCGGCGGAGCGCGGCATTCCCGGAAGGGCACTATGAACAGACCATGGCCAATGCGACGCGGGCGACCCTCGCGCCGGACGGGCTCACCTTCGAGGGCACCTCCGGCGGTATCCCGTTCCCCATCCCGCAGAGCGGCGCGGAGGCGATCTGGAACCACCTGGTCCGGTATCGCGGAGAGTCCTACGTGATGAACTGGAGCCAGGCGGCGGTGACCCGGACCGGAAGCTACACCCCGGTGCGTTTCGACTACGAGTACGACTTCCACTACGGCAGCCTCACCAAGTCGGAGGACGAGATCGAGCCGGACAAGATCGCCAACTTCATGCAGTCGGTGACGGCCCCGGCCCGCCTTGCCGGCCAGATCCTGCTGGTACACGAATATCTCGACGAGCGCCAGGCGTGGACCTACAACCCCGGCCAGCGGCGCGTGCGCCTGGCGCCGCAGGTGGAATATGACAACCCGGGCACGGCGTCCGACGGCCTGCGTACCAACGATGACTTCGTGATGTACAACGGCGCGATCGACCGCTACGACTGGGAACTGGTCGGCAAGCGCGAGATCTACGTGCCCTACAATTCCTACGAGCTGGTCGGCGACACCATCAGCATGGACGATGTCCTCGAGGCCGGGCACATCAACCCCGATCACGCGCGCTACGAGCTGCACCGCGTCTGGGTGGTGGACGCAACGCTGAAGGAGGGCACCAGTCACCTGTACAAGCGCCGGACCTTTTACCTGGACGAGGACTCGTGGATGGTGCTCGCGGTGGACAAGTACGACAACCGCGATCAGCTGTGGCGCGTCGCGGAGCAGCACAACATCAACTTCTACGACATCCCGATGCAGTATCCCGCGCTCGAGGTCCATTACGACCTGCAGTCGGGCCGGTACATCGCGATGGGCCTGCGCAACGACGAGTCGCAGGTCTACCGGCTGACCGATCCGCGACCCGCTCACTTCACGCCCGCGGGCCTGCGGGGAGCCGGCAGACGCTGATCCACGCGGCGGGTCCGTGCGCCACCCGATGAGCCGGGCCGTGACCGGCTCCGCGATTTCCTGCAGGCGCACGGTGAAGTCCGCCGCGGCGCCCGGAGTACCCTCGTGAACCGGATCATCGGCCTGATCTTCCCGCTGTTCGTATTGATGGCCGTCGCGTTCGCGTTCTCGGAGCGACCTGACCCGCCCATGCCGGACACCCGGGTGGAAATCCGGCACCTGCTGATGCTCGATGCAGTGGCGGCGGGACCGCGGCTGATCGCCGTCGGGGAGCGGGGCCGCATCTTCCTGTCGGATGACGGCGGGCTCCAGTGGCGCAGCGCCGTCTCCGACAGCGCGGCGACACTGACCGCTGTGGCTGCCGTGAATCCCGAACGGCTGGTCGCGGTCGGTCACGACAGCGTGATCCTGTTGAGCGATGACGGCGGCGAGCACTGGCGCACGGTGTTCGCGGAACCGGAGGCCGAGGAGCCGCTGCTGGCCGTGCGTTTCGATCCGGACGGGCACGGATACGCGGTGGGTGCGTACGGTCGCTTTCTGGCGACCGGCGACGGCGGTCTCAGCTGGGAGCAGCGCCATCCCGATGGCACCGACTTTCATCTGGGTGCGATTGCCCGGTCCGGGGGGAGTCTGCTGCTGGCCGGCGAGGCGGGGACGTTGATGCGCTCCAACGACGGTGGCGAGCGCTGGCATGCGCTGGAGTCGCCGTATGCGGGTTCCTTCTTCGGCGCGCTGGAACTGCCGGGCGGAGGGGTGTTGGTCTACGGGATGCGGGGGCACGCCTTCCACTCTCCGGATGCCGGGGGGAGCTGGCACTATGTGGAGACCGGGACCGACCTGTCGATCTTCGGAGGACGTGTCCTGGCGGACGGCAGCCTGTTGCTGGTGGGTCAGAACGGGCTCGTGCTCCACGGGCGCGGCCTCGAGCGCGGCCTTGCGCCGCTCGATCTCGACACCAGCCGGACCTTCAGTGCCGTGGTCGAGTCCGGCCCGGCCGAGGTGCTGCTGTTCGGGGACGAGGGGGTCTTGTCCATCCCCCGTGAACAGCTCGGCGGTTCCGGATGGTGACCCTGCGGCGTGCGATCGAGGTCCTGGGGCAGCTGCTGTTCGGGTACCGGCGGCTGTTCCTGGCCCTCTTCGTGCTGCTGACCATCGCGCTCGGGTACTCGGCCACCCATCTGCGGGTCGACGCGGGTTTCGAGAAGATGATCCCGCTGGAACACGAATACATGCAGACCTTCGTCGCCTACCGCGACACCTTCGGCGGGGCCAACCGGATCCTTGTGGCGCTGCGCCAGCAGCAGGGCGAGATCTACAACCCGGAGTTCTTCGACACCCTGAGGGAGGTCACGGACGCGGTCTTCTTCATCCCCGGTGTCGACCGCGCGACGGTCACCTCCCTGTTCACCCCGAACGTGCGCTTCATCGAGGTGGTCGAGGAGGGCTTTGCCGGTGGCGACGTGATCCCGGCCGGGTTCCAGGGTACGCCGGAGGAACTCGAGGCGGTGCGCGAGAACGTGCTGAAGTCCGGACAGCTCGGACGCCTGGTGGCGAACGATCACTCCGGGGCGATGGTGACGGCGGAGTTGCTCGAGGTTGACCCCTCCACCGGCGAGCGACTGGATTACCTCGATGTGGCTGAGCGGCTGGAGGCGATCCGCGAGCGCCATGAGCGGGAAGAGCTCGACATACACATCATCGGATTCGCGAAGGCGGTGGGCGACATCACCGAAGGCGCGCGCGGGGTGGTCGTGTTCTTCGGACTGTCCTTCGCGATCACCGCACTGCTGCTGTACTGGTACTCGAGCTCGATCCGCCTCGCGCTGCTGACCCTGGTGGCGGCGCTGATCCCGGTCGTCTGGCTGCTCGGCCTGCTGCCGCTGATCGGGTTCGGAATCGACCCGATGTCCATCCTGGTACCGTTTCTGATCTTCGCGATCGGCGTGAGCCATGCGGTGCAGATGACCCACGCCTGGCGCACCGCGGTCATTGGCGGCGCAACCCCGATGGAGGCCGCGCACAGCGCCTTCCGCAGGCTGTTCCTGCCGGGTGCGATGGCGCTGACCACGACCGCGGTGGGCTTCCTGGTGATCATGCGCATAGAGATCGACATGGTGCGTGAACTGGCGCTGACCGCCGGATTGGGGGTCGCGTTGATGCTGATCACCAACATGCTGCTGCTGACCCTGCTGCTCTCCTGGGTGCGGCTGTCGCCCCGCGAGATCGAGCGGGCGCGGGTCCGGGAGCATGCCGGTGACTGGATCTGGAAGCGGCTCCGGCGGCTTGCCGAGCCCGGCCCGGCCCGGATCGTGCTGGCGGTCACGGCGGTGGTGCTGATCGCCGCCACCTGGCAGTCGCGGGATCTGCGCACCGGGGATGTCGGCACCGGCATCCCGGAGCTGCGCGCGGACTCGCGCTACAATCTGGATTCGGCCGCCATCGTCGAGTCCTTCTCCATCGGTGTCGACATCCTGTCCGTGATCGCCCAGAGTCGCGGCGTGGACGGGGCCTGCACCGATTTCGAGATCATGGATACCCTCGATCGCTTCGAGGTCACGATGCGCGGGGTATACGGGGTGCAGAGCGTGGTCGGGCTCCCTGGGGTGGCGAAGGTGATCTCCGCGGGCTGGAACGAGGGCGACCCGCGCTGGCGTGCGCTTTCGCGCAACCCCCTGATCCTCGCCCAGGCGGTGACACCGGTCGATACCGCGACCGGCCTGCTGAATACGGACTGTAGCGCGATGCAGATCCTGATCTTTACCCGGGACCACGATGGGGCAACGATCGCCCATGTGGTCGACGAGGTGAAGCGCTTTCGCGACGAGAACCCGTCCGACCGGCTGGATTTGCTGCTGGCGTCCGGTAACGTGGGGGTGATGGCCGCGACCAACGAGGCGGTGGACGCGGCCGCGGTGACCATGCTGCTGCTGGTCTTCGGGGCGATCGGCCTGCTGTTCTTCGCGGAATTCCGCTCCTGGCGCGCGACCCTGTGCATCGTGCTGCCGTTGTCCATCGTCGCGGTGATGTGCAGTGCGCTGATGGCGCTGCTCGACATCGGCCTGAAGGTCTCCACCCTGCCGGTGCTCGCGATCGCGGTCGGGATCGGCGTGGATTACGGCATCTACCTCTACGAGCGCATGTCCCATCGCTTCAGCCACGGAGACGATCTGCCACAGGCCTTCTTCCAGGCCCTGCGCCAGCGCGGAACCGCGGTGATGTTCACCGCGGCGACGATGAGCGTGGGCGTGGGCACCTGGATGCTTTCGGAACTGAAGTTCCAGGCGGACATGGGCCTGCTGATGGCCTTCATGTTCCTGGTCAACATGCTGGCCGCGCTGGTGCTGCTGCCGGCCCTTGCCAGCGTGCTGTTGCGCGAACGGCCGGCGCCTCCGGACCCGCTGGACGACGGGACGGTCTGAGCAGGGAGATCCCGATGGCCACCTTCCAGTTCCTGCATGCGGCGGACATCCACCTCGACAGCCCCCTTCGGGGCCTCTCGGGGCAGGAGGGGAGCGCCGCCGAACGGATCCGGGGCGCGACCCGGGAGGCCTTCGAGCAGCTCGTCACGCTGGCGCTTGCCGAGGAGGTCGCCTTCGTGGTCGTTGCCGGCGATCTCTATGACGGCGACTGGCGTGATTACCGCACCGGTCTGTTCTTCGCGGCACAGATGGGCCGCCTGAACGAGGCCGGCATCCCGGTATTCCTGCTGCACGGCAATCACGACGCGGAGAGCCAGATCACGCGCCGGCTGTCGCTGCCCGCGAATGTGCGGGTGTTCGGGGCGCGCGCACCCGACACCTTCGTGCTGGATGAACTCGGCGTCGCCCTGCACGGCCGGAGTTTCCGGCACCGCGACACCCGCGAGAACCTCGTGCCGGGGTATCCCGACCCGGTGGACTGCGACCTCAACATCGGCGTGCTGCACACCGGGCTCGGCGGGATGGGTGGCCACGAGAACTATGCGCCGTGCGCCCTGGAGGACCTTCTGGCCCGGGGCTACGACTACTGGGCGCTCGGTCACGTGCATCAGTTCCAGGTCCTCCACGAACATCCCTTCGTGGTCTTCCCCGGCAACCTGCAGGGTCGCCATATCCGCGAGACCGGACCCAAGGGAGCGGTCCTGGTCACCGTGACGGATGGCCGCCTGAGCGACCTGGCGGCGGTCCCGGTCGATGTGGTCCGCTGGAGCCGCGTGCCGGTACAGATGGACGCGGACACCGAGGTGGCGGGCGCCGTCAGCCGGATCCGCGCGGCCCTGGAGCAGGCCGTGGAGCGGGAGTCCGACGGGCGCCTGCTGGCCTGCAGGGTCGAGTTGCGGGGCCGCAGCGCAAGGCATGGGCAGCTTGTCGCGGCCGAGGACCATCTGCTCGCGGAGGCGCGGTCGATCGCGGCCGGACTGGGCGTCGATGCCGCATGGGTGGAGCGCGTGGTGGTGGCCACCCGTCCCGGGGCCGGATCCGCCGATCAGCCGGTGCGCGGTGATGCGCTCGGTGAGCTGCAGCGCATGCTCCAGGAGGCGCATGCGGCTCCGGAACTGCTCGAGCGGCTCGGCGAGGATCCCGGGCAGATGCTGCAACGGCTGCCCCACGCGGTGCGCGCCGGGATCGAGGGAGACTCGATTCTCGGTGTGGCCCTCGGCGGTGATCAGCGCGCGCTGATCGCAGCGGTACTGCCCCACCTGCTGGCGCGGCTGACCGCGGAGATCGACTGAGATGCGGCTGCGCCGCCTCGATCTGCTGCGTTACGGCCACTTCACCGGGCGGTCGATCGACTTCCCGTCGGGTGCCGGAGACCTGCATCTGGTCTTCGGGCCGAACGAGGCTGGCAAGTCCACCGCGCTGGCGGCGATCGAGGATCTGCTGTTCGGAATCCCCATGCAGTCGGACTTCAACTTCCTGCACGAGTACCGGGAGATGCGCCTCGGCGCGGTCCTCGAATCGGGCACGGACACGCTGTGCTTCCTGCGCCGCAAGGGCACCCGGGACACTGTGCTGGGCCCCGACGAGCTGCCGTTGCCGGGTGGCGAGTCCGTGCTGCATCCGTTCCTTGCCGGGGCCGATCGCCCCTTCTTCGAACGCATGTTCAGCCTCGACCACCGGCGCCTGGAGCAGGGCGGACGGGAGATTCTCGATGCGCGCGACGAGATCGGCCGGATGCTGTTCGCGGCCGGTGCCGGGATTGCCGACCTGCGCCAGCGCCTGACGGCCCTGGAGCAGGAGGCCGACGGGCTCTGGGGACCGCGCCGGGCCTCGAAGCGGCTGTATACCCGTGCGGCCGACCGGCTGGAGGCGGCGGACCGGGAGCTGCGCGAGCAGACGGTCACGGCGACGCAGTGGGAGGAGCGACGGGCCGCGGTTGCGGCTGCGGAGGAGACGCACGCGGAACTCGAGGAAGAGTACGTGCGCGTGCAGGCCGAGGGCCGGCGCCTGGCCCGGATCCGGCGCGTCCACCGCGACGTCCGCAGAAAGGCGGAGCTGGCCCGTGAGCTCGCGGCGATGGGGCGGCCGATGGTGATCCCCGAGGACGCCGAGGAACAGCGGCTCGAGGCGGAGGCCCGTGCGCTGGAGGCGTCGACCCGCATCCAGACGCTGGCGGACAGGATTCGCGAGACTCGGGAGGAACTGAAGGGACTGAACGCCGATGCCGCGTTGCTGCTGCGTGGCGACGAGGTCCGCCTGCTGCACGAACGGCGCATCGAGATGCGCCGTGCGCGCGGGGATCTGCCAAAGCGCCAGGCGGAACTGGCTGCGGCCGAATCCCGGTTGCTGGCATTGGCGACGGATCTGGGCTGGTCGGCCGGCAAGCCGGATGCGGTGATCGCGGCCCTGCCGTCCCGGGTGAAGCTCGGGCTCGCGAGATCCCTGCTGGCCGAACGCGGGGAGATCACCTCGGGCCTTGCCGTCGCCCGGGAGTCACTGCGTGAAGCGGAAGAACGCCGGCGGCGGGTCCTGGCCCGTCTCGAATCCGCCCCGGCCCCTCCGGACCGCGGCGGGCTGGCCGCACGGGTGGCCACGGTACGTGGTCAGGGTGACCTGGTTGGCAGGATGCAGACGGCGTCCGGGGAGCGGGAGCAGGCCCGGCTCGGCGCCGAAGGTCTGCATACGCGGATGCGGCCGGCAGTGGGACGTCCGGAAGATCTGGTCGACCTGCCGGTACCCGCGCGGGCCGAGGTGCAGCGGATGCGCGATCTCCTCCTCGAGTGGGAACAGCGCGACCGCGATCTGCGCCGCCAGATGCAGGATGCCGAAGAGGAGTTTCTCCGGCTGCGCCGGACGCTGGAGCGGGCATCGCGCGACGGCGCGGAGCTTTCCGGAGAGGAACTCGCGGAGGCGAGACGAGACCGCGACCGGATCTGGGAGCTGGTGGAACGCCGTCATATCCGGGGGGAGACGCTGCCGGCGCAGGATCAGGCGCGGTTCGCGGACGTGCCCGACGATCTCGCCGGGCACTTTCGCTCCGCGCTGCTGAAGGCGGATGCGATCGCGGACCGGCGGTTCGAGCGTGCCGAGACCGTGGGACGCCTGACCCAGCTTGCCGACGCCGTCGAAATGCAGCGGGAAGCTGTGGCTGCCGTGTCGCGGCGGCTGGAGACACTGGCGGGGGAGGGCGCAGAGCTGCGCCGCGAATGGCGCGCCCTCTGGGCGCCGGCGCGGCTGGAGCCCCTGGCGCCCGATGCGATGCTCGCCTGGCTGGAGTCCAGGGACGAGGTGCTGCAGCTGCTCCGGTCACGGGACGAGGCGGCCGTGCGTCTCGCTGCGCTGCAGAAGGAGGAACAACGAGCGCGCGACGGCCTGATCGGCGAGTTCAGGCGCCACGGCCGTGCGCAGGAGACGGAGGCGCAGCCGCTGCCGGTGCTGCTGCAGCGAGGCGTCGATCTGTTGCACGCGCTGGAACAGGCCGAGGGCGAGCGGCTGCGTGCGGAGGAGGACCTGCGCGCGGCCGATGACGAGGTGGAGCGACGCCGGCGTGAAGCCGAGCGTGCGGAGGCGGCCCGTGACGGCTGGCAGCAGCGCTGGGAAAACGCAATCGGCGACCTCGGTCTTCGCGCGGACGCGGATGCCGCGGAGATCGCGCGACAGCTGGACACCGTCGAGGCGTTGCAGAGCCTGGCCGCCCAGATCCGGAATCTGCGGCACGACCGGATCGAGAAGATCCAGGGTGACATCGAGGCCTTCACGCGGCTGGTCCGCGCGTTCGTCGAAGAGGTGGCCCCGGAACTCGCGGAGCACGGCCCGGAGGAGGCCGTGGTGGAGATCGAGGGGCGGCTCGAGGCGGCACGGGAGACCCGCAAGCGCCAGCAGGACCGGGCAGAGCAGGTCCGCAGGCTGGAAGAGGAGATGGCCGCGACCAGCGACCAGCAGCGCCAGGCGCAGGCAACCCTGACGCGATTGATGGAGGCCGCCGGGGTCGATTCCACCGGGGATCTGCGCGCCGCCATCGAGCGGGCGACCCGGGCCAGGCGGCTGCGCGGCGAACTGGACAGTATCGTGCGAATGCTGGAACAGGAGGGCGATGGCCTGCCCGTGGCGGAGCTGGAGCGCGAGTGCGCGGATGCAGACGTGGATCGGGCGGCGGCGCGGGAGCAGGCCATCGAGCAGGAACTGCGGCATCTGCGCGCACGTCTGGAGGCGGCGGTCGAGAACCGTGCGTCGGCCCGCGAGGCCTTTGCGGCGATCGGCGGCGATGATGCCGCCGCCCGGGTGGCGGCGGACCGTGAGGAGGCACTTGCCGGGATGCGCGAGACCGCGGAGCGCTACGTGCGCGCGCGCACCGCCGCGCAACTGCTGAAGTGGGCGATTGATCGCTTTCGGCGAGAGAAGCAGGCGCCGATGCTGCGGCGCGCAGGGGAGATCTTCGCGAGCCTGACCGGGGGCGCGTTCTCGGCGCTCCGGGTGGACTATGACGATCGGGACCAGCCGCAGCTGACCGGGGTGCGGCCTGGCGGCGCAAGCGTTCCGGTGCCCGGCCTCAGTACCGGCACGGCCGACCAGCTCTACCTCGCGTTGCGCGTCGCTTCGATCGAGGACTACCTCGAGCATTCGCCGGCGTTGCCCTTCGTCGCCGACGATCTGTTCGTCAACTTCGACGACGAGCGTTCAGCGGCCGGTTTCGAGGTGCTGGGACAGCTGGCCACCCGAACGCAGGTGCTGTTCTTCACGCATCATCGCCATCTGGTGGAGATCGCGCGCGAACGGCTGGGTGAGCGCCTGCACGTGCAGCTACTGGCCGACGCCTGAGGCCTCGTCAGCCGGATTCAGTTTCCGAAGACCTCCTTGAGCAGGTCGGTGGTGCGCGCCGCCGGGTTTTCGCGGATCCTGCGTTCCTCTTCGGCCAGCAACGTGAACACGCCGTCCAGCGCCTGGTTCGTCACGTATTCGGTCAGGTCGAAGTCGTCGAGCCCCGCAATGCCGGGAACGCGGTTGCCGGCCTGCTCGGTGAGCTCGGTGTAGGCTCGGGTCACATCCGTCTCCTGCATCGACTCGCTGACGATCGGCCGGAAGGCCTCGGCGATCGGTTCGCCGGCGCGACGGCGCAGGAAGCGCGTGGCACCGTCGGCAGGTCCGACCAGGATGCCGCGCGCGTCCTCGATGCTCATGTCGCGAATCGCCTGCAGCATGATTTCTTCCGCCTGCGGTGCCGCCTTCTCCGCGGCGCGGTTCATGCTCTCCTCGAACTCGTCGACCTGCCGGCCCAGTCCAACACCGCGCAACAGGCTGCTCGCGGTATCAAGCGGTCCGGGCATCGGGATCCGGATCTGCGCGTTGTCCATGAAACCGTCGGACGCGCCGGCGGTCTCGATGGCCCGCTGGGCCCCCTTGACCAGTGCCTCCTTCAGCCCGGCGGCCAGTGTCTGGTGTTCGGCATCGAGCGGTACCGTATCCGGCGCAGCATCGGGCTCGGCGGGCTCCGTGGAGAAGTCGGGAACGGTCCCCTTCAGCCGCTCGGTCCAGCTGCCCTGGGCGAGCGCAGAGGTGGAGAAGGTGAGAGCAAGGAGGGCGGTGAAGAGGCCGGCGCGGGTTGGGATGTTCATGTCTGTGTTGTTCTCGGTGCCTGGTCAGCGGTCGAAGTTAGTGTCATGAGGGCGCGGATCGTTCCGGCTCTTCATCCTGGAACGCCTGCGCTCGGTCGAGAGTGACGCAAAGCATACCCCCGGTCAACGCCGTGACCGGTCGAATCACGCCGTCCCGGGGAATCTTTTGCACCATCTCGACGGTTAGTGCGCAATCACCGGGGCCGTCGGGCCGAACCGCGCTCAGAGAGAACCGGAAGGGGGTTCGTCACGCATCTCGAGGACCAGGCTGACGCGCCGGTTCAGTGCGCGATTGGCGGCGGAATCGTTCGGAGCACGGGGGCGGGTGTCGGCATGCCCGGTCACGCGGATGCGCTCCTGCGGGATCCCGTGTGTGATCAGCTCCCGGGCGACGGTAGTGGCCCGGAGGGACGAAAGTTCCCAGTTCGACGGAAACCGCGGCGTGCTGATCGGAATGTCGTCGGTGTGTCCCTCCAGGGAGATCTTCAGCCGTTCGTCCTGCAGCGCCGTCACCAGGTCCTCGATCAGCACCTCTCCGGTGGGGTTCAGATCGGCGGTACCGGAATCGAACAGGATGCCGTCGCCGACCTCCAGGCGAAGCTGGTGCCGATCCAGCAGGAGTTCCAGGTCCTCTCGTTCGCCGCGGGCCGCGACCAGATCCATCAGGGCCTCGAACGCGGGCGGCACCGACGGCTCCGCCCCCTGCTGCCCGACCGTCGGCGGGTCCGGGGATTCCCCGGGCGTGGACGCAGCCGGCTCCGGGGCGTTCGGCGCTTCGTCCGCCCGGCCGTCGGATACGGGTTCCGCCCGGGCGGGCGGCACCTCTTCACTGAGGATCGGTGCCAGTGCGGCGTGCCAGACCGCCGGCTCGAACCCGGCCACGGATTCCGCCTTGGAGCCGGCAGCCGGACCGGCCGCCGTCGGGGTGACAGCGGGATCCGGCTCGCTCCGGGCTGACGCCGCAACGGGAGGGTCGAAACGGGCGAGGGGCTGAATCTCTTGGGGTTCCACGGCGCTCAGCCGGTTCACCTGCAGATAGGTGGCGCCCAGGAGGGCTGCGAACAACGTGACCAGCAGCAGGAGCAGGTCCAGGTACCCGACGGTCCAGCCGCTGTCGCCGGAGGCGTGATCGGCCTCGGCTTCCTCGAATTCGACGGTCTCCCGTCGTTTCCAGGCCGGCGCGGCCACCGCCGGCGCTGCAGGGCGACTGCGCGCCCGCCAGCCTCCCGGGCGCTCCAGCAGCACCCGTCCCGTCATGCGCGCATTCCCTGCAACGACATGGACCGTCCCTTCGGCGCCTCGCGCCCGGGTTCCGGCTCCGGTCGAGCCGCACCCATGAATTCACCGATCAGCACCGGGTGCTGGCGTTCGTAAAGCATCATGATCGCGTCCACCAGCATGTTCATGTGCAGAAGCTGCTGCCGCGAACGGTCCTCCAGCTTCAGCGCCAGCGGGCGGAAGACCAGGTTGGCGATCAGCAGGCCATAGAGCGTACTCATCAGCGCGAAGCCCATGGCCATGCCGATGTGTTCAAGGCCGGACTGGCCGAGGCTCCCGAGCATGGCCACGAGCCCGAACAGCGTTCCGAGCATGCCGAAGGCCGGCGCGAAGGTGGCCATCGTGCGCAGGATGCGGATGTCGCGATGGTCGTCCTCCTTCTGTTGCCGGATGCGCCAGTGCAGCATGCGTCCGAGTTCCTCGCCATTGTGCGGGTCGAGGGCGAGGCGCGTGCCGCCCCGCAGGAACGGATCCTGGATCGCGGTCGCGGCCTGTTCCGCGCCGCGCACGTCGCCGCGGCGGTAGCGCTCGGCGATCTGCAGGAAGGGCTTGTAGTCGACGGCGGTCGAGGTCTGCGTCTCCCGGAACAGCACGGGGATCCGGCGCAGCAGGCTCAGCACCGGGCCGGGGGAATGACCGATCACCGAGGCCAGTAAGGTGCCGCCGAGCACCAGCGCCAGGCCGGGCAGGTTGACGCCGCTCAGGCCAAGGCTCAGCCAGAGCAGCGCGGCGACCGCCAGTGTGCCCAGCAGCGTGAGACCGAAATAGAGTTTCCTGCGCATGCCAATCCCCGCGAACAACGACTTCGACAGGGCGGCATGCAGGGGGCGTGCCAGGCTCCGTTCGAGCCGTCAGGTGCCTGGATTTCCAGGGAATCGGGCGGTTCTCCGTTGCCGCGGCCTGGGCGCGGCGGCAGAAAATCGCCGCCGGCTGCCGGTCCTTTCGCCGTTCGCGTCAATACCCCGTCGTCCGCCGGGCAGCCCGCAGCGGGCGTTCACGGCCGCGGCCCGTATCCGGCGCGGCGGTGATGACCGATCAGGCTCACCACGATGGTGAGGATCGTGATCGGCAACACGAAACCCAGCATCACCAGGGAAAAGGCCGGCAGCACACTGTGCTGCTGGGCCGCGAGCACGAGGTAGCCGGTATAGGCGGCGTAATAGCCGAGGAACACCGTGCCTTCCCAGCGCGAGATCTCGCGTCCCGTGAACATGATCGGCAGACAGGCCAGCGCGACCGCGAGCATCACCCAGAGGTCGAGGTTGCGTGCCGCCTCCGCGACCTGGATGCCGAATGGGGACACCAGACCCGTGACGCCGAGCACCGCGAGGATGTTGAACAGGTTGCTGCCGACCACGCTGCCGACCGCGATATCGCGTTGCCCGCGCAAGGCCGCCAGCGTGGAGGTGGCGATCTCCGGCAGCGAGGTGCCCACCGCAACGATGGTCAGGCCGACGATCAGGTCGCTGATCCCGAAGAAGCGGGCGAATACCACCGCAGACTCGACCAGCCAGCGCGAACCGAGGACCAGTGCGGCGAGCCCGACCACGATCAGCAGCACCTGGACGGCCCAGTGCCGATCCCAACGGGACGGTTGCGGCAGGTCCATCTCCGGTGCCGTGGCGGCCGCTCGCGTCGAGCGCCGGGACTGGAGGATGAGAAAGGCCGTATAGACGACGACCAGCGTGAACAGGATGCCGGCATCGATCCGGCTGATGAGTCCGTCCATCGCCAGAACGAGCAGCAGCACCGTTGCGGCGATCATCACCGGGACCTCCTGGCGGATCACCTGTTCGCTGACCACCAGGGGAATGATCACGGCCGCGATGCCCAGGATCAGCAGGATGTTGGCGATGTTGCTGCCGATGACGTTGCCGATCGCGATGTCGGGAGTCCCGGCGAGGGATGCGTGCACGGCCACCGCCATCTCCGGCGTGGACGTCCCGAACGCGACCACGGTCAGGCCGATCACCAGCGGCGACACCCCCACGGATCCCGCCAGCCGCGCGGCTCCGCGCACCAGGGACTCGGCGCCCAGCACCAGTACGGTCAGGCCGAGAACGAACCAGATAAGGTGTACCCACATCGCCGCGCGTCGTCCTTATGCCGCCAGGATCCATCGAAGGCGTTATGGTGGCAGATATTCGCCTTCGGAGCAGCGATCCTCGGTCGCGAATGGCCCTGGCCGCGACCTGGCACGGCCGCCTCAGCGCGGCTCGAAGGTGAAGCCAAGGGCCTCGAGCAGGTCTGGATCATCGAAGTGCCGGCGCCCCACGAAGGCGATCGCGTGCAGTCCCCGCTGACGCATCGCGCCCGCGGAGGGAACGCCGAGCGGCCACAGCAGCAGGCGCTCCGGCCGTTGCGACTGCTGTATGACACCGGTCGTGCCGAACAGGCTCCGGGCGGAATCCCCCGCGGGCAACTGCAGCTGCGATGCATAGTCCTCGAGGGCGTAATGCTCGGTGGACGCGGAGGGGGTCGCTTCACCGACGTCGATGATGTAGTGGCTGCCCGCCTCCAGCCGCAGCCGCAGGCCGCGGTCTCCCGATAGACCGGGTGGCAGGGGGAAGGTCAGGGGGCGCTCGCCGTCCAGTCCTTCGAGGTCAATGCGGCTGCCCGCCGGGATGAACAGCTTGTGATAGCAGCCGCACTGGTGAATGCTGTCGTAGAGCACGGGGCGCAGCTCGTGATCCAGTGTGACTCGCCAGAGGATGCCGCTCAGGTCGCCGGCGTACAGATCCAGGCCGTGCTCGGGCGGGCGCTCGGGAAACCAGAAGGCGTAGTTGAGCTGGAGCAGGATGCGGGACCCGAGGCGGGTGTGACTGGGGAAGGTGAAGACCACCGGCCGTGTGGTGTCGATCTCGATTCGCCCCTGTTCGTCCAGACGAGGCGCTCCGATGCGGTCCGCGTCGGAGCGCTGCTCGACGACCACCTGCGGCATGAACCGACGGAACAGCGCATCCTGCTCGACTGCGGAGAGCCGGGGAATACCCAGTGCGTCCGTATCCAGCCGGACCGGAAGCAGCGCGGACGGATCCGCCGCCTGCGGTCCGGAGTACTCGCTCCGGCGTTCGAAGCGGGTTGCGCGCCCGGCCAGGTAGCGTGCGGTCATGTCGCGCCGGTAGCCCGCGATGAAGCCCCGTGCGACCAGGCCGGTGACCGGATACAAACCCAGGATCCTGGCCGCGGAGCTGTAGCTGTCCGGGACCCGGTAGGTCGAGGTGTCGAGCGCCTCGGGCGGGGAGGTCGCCAGGAAACACGACGAAAGTCGGGAGTCGAGGTCCGTGAAGTCGTGACGGTCTGCCAGGGCCTGGCGCGTGTCCCTGTCCAGGCGCGTGGATTCCACGGCATAAGCGTCCCGGCCCAGCTCGAATGCGTGACCGAGCCAGGCCGTTCGGGCGTTCGGAAGGAGCTCGTCGTAGGTGAAGCTCGCGAGAAAGCGGTTGGTGCGCAGGAGCGGGTGGCCGTCGATGCGCCGCAGGCCGGGCTCGAAGTGGGTGCTGGTGCTGATCGCGTGGTCGAGTTCGGTCAGCAATGCCTGGCAGATCTCCGGCTCCGGGGCCGGATGCTCCGGAACGGTACTGCAGCCCCCGAGCGCGAGGGCCGCGACCGCAATCAGCCCCAGCGGCCACGCCCCCCGACAAGCGCCTTCCGGCCGGGCCGAACGGCAGCGGCCCGTTGCGTCGATGTTCCGCGCTCGACGACGATGCCCGCCCCCGGGATCCGGCTCTTCCTTCACGCGCTGTCCCAACCTCATCTCCCGCCTTCGGTTGTCGTGGCCTTGATGCGGTGACCGGATCATCATAACGCTGCGCGGAGGACACGAAGACGCCAGCGACCCGGATGCGGGGCCGGGCCGGGCGCCGCGGGACGCGGCCGGCGCTGGATTGGTCAGCGCTCAGCGCCCTCGGTCCCCGGGGGAGGGGAGCCCCATCGGGGAGCCAATCCGTGCGCCGGCCCTTGCTCCGGGATCCCCGCTATGTTCCGCTTTCTGACATCGCGAACACTGGGCACGATCTGATCCGGAGAGGATTCATGCACTTGAGCAGCCCCACCTTCGAGACGGGCGGTCGAATACCCTGGAGCGCGTCCGCGCCAAACGAGAACCGGTTGCCCGAGCTGGAGATCCATGATGTACCCGCGGCCGCACGCAGCCTGGCACTGATCCTGGAAGACCTCGACTCGCCGCTCGGCGAGATGACCCACTGGCTGGTCTGGAACGTGCCGCCGAACAGGTCCCGGATGGATGCCCTCAACCTGCGCGAGGAGGCCTGTGTCGGGATGGACTCCTTCGGCAAGATCGGGTATCTGGGTCCCGTGCCGCCGGAGGGCGTGCATCGCTACCGCTTCCGCCTGCTGGCCCTCGATGTCGAACTCGACCTGGAGTCCGGCGCCACGCGCAGTCAATTCGACGCGGCGGTCGAGGGGCACGTGCTGGAGGAGGCCGAACTCATCGGCGAGATGGAACGGCCACCGCGCCCGGAAGACCGCTGACCGGCGCAGGGTGGTCGACACGCCAGCGAAGAGGACGACCGATGCCGATGAACTACCGCCCCAAGGCCTTCTTCGCCTCCGTGAACCCCACCGTGTTCACGGCCTCGGCGATCATGGTGGTGCTGTTCGTCGGCTTCGGTGTGGTCGCTCCGGCACTGGCCAGCCAGGTGTTCGAGTCGATCCAGGACTTCGTCACCGAGTACCTCGGCTGGGGGTATCTGCTCCTGGTGACGGTCTTCCTCGCCTTCCTGGTCTGGCTGGGGTTCAGCCGCTACGGGTCCATCTGCCTGGGGCAGCCCGACGACCGCCCGATCTTCGGCTACGGCGCCTGGTTCGCGATGCTGTTCAGCGCCGGCATGGGCATCGGTCTGGTCTTCTGGAGCGTGGCCGAGCCCATCATGCACTACCAGCAACCGCCGTACATCGATGGCGAGACCACCGGCGCCGCCAGGCAGGCGATGGTGTACACCTTCTTTCACTGGGGACTGCATGCCTGGGCGGTGTACGTGGTGCTTGGGCTGTCGGTGGCCTACTTCAGCTTCCGGCACAGCCTGCCACTGACCATCCGCTCGATCTTCTACCCGCTCCTCGGTGACCGGATCTACGGGCCGATCGGACACGCGATCGACGTGCTCGCGATCTTTGGCACCCTGTTCGGGCTGGCCACCTCGCTCGGCTTCGGCGCGATGCAGCTGAACACCGGACTCAACCTGCTGGTGGGATTGCCGGTATCGCAGTGGTTTCAGGTGGGCATCATCGCGGCAATCACCGCGGTCGCCGTGTTCTCGGTGATCTCCGGTCTGGACCGCGGCCTGAAGTGGGTGAGCGTCTTCAATCTCTCGCTCGCGGTGGCCTTCATGCTCTTCGTGCTGCTGGCCGGTCCGACGCTGTTCCTCGTGCGCTTCCTGCTCGACTCCACCGGCAGCTACCTGCAGCAGCTGATCAATCTGAGCCTGCATACGGACGCGATCGGTGGTTCCCAGTGGCAGAAGGACTGGACCATGTTCTACTGGGCATGGTGGATCGCCTGGTCGCCGTTCGTGGGCATCTTCATTGCCCGCATCTCGCGCGGGCGGACCATCCGGGAGTTCATCGTCGGCGTGCTGGGGGTGCCCACCCTGTTCGTCTTCTCCTGGCTGACGATCTTCGGGGGTACCGCGCTGTACCTGGAACTGTTCGAGGAGGGCGCCGGCATCGCTTCCGCGGTCGCCGAGGACCGGACTGTCGCACTGTACGCGACCCTCGAGCACCTGCCGTGGTCGACCTTTACCTCCGCGATCGCGACCCTGCTGATCGCGACCTACTTCATCACCTCGTCGGCCTCCGGCACCTATGTGGTGGATGCCCTGGTCTCGCGCGGCGCGATCCACTCGCCGAGGCGCCAGCGCGTGATCTGGGGGATCACCGAGGGCGCTGTGGCGGCCACGCTGCTGATCGTCGGCGGCGAACGCGCGCTGGACAGCCTCCAGACCGCCTCACTGACCGGCGGCCTGCCGGTCGCGATCATCCTCGCCTTCTGCTGCTACAGCCTGCTGCGCGCCCTGCGTCGCGAGTACCGCGTAGAAGGCGTCGAACCCCCCTGGCACTGACCCGGGGGTCGGACCAAGGCAAGTCTCTGATATATCTTATAAAAAGCCCATATTAGGCCCCAAAAATGGCCTTGGAGGCGCATTTCCGTGCCCGGAATCGAGGCTGAGGGCATCCAGTGTCTGGCGTGCGTGGTGGCCGTGACTCCGCGCCGAGACACTGCCCGCTCCCTGAAGCGCCCTTTCTGGGGCGAAAAACGGGCCTCCAAGGGGGAAAACGGGCCGAAATCAGACGCGTTATCTCGGGGAATCAGAGGGTTGGCTTGGTCCGACCCCGCAAGGCGAATCAGAGGGTTGGCTTGGTCCGACCCCGCAAGGCCTTGCCTTGTGGCGGTTCTTGACGCGGCCAGTTCGCGGTGAAGAATGGTGGGCAGGCCAAGAGTCACGGTCCGGATCGATGCGATCAGCACAGTTTATGATTTATGGGAATATGCTAATAAACCCCGTTCCACGGTGCAGCGCTCCCTGGGACACCAAGGCCGGCGGTGCTGGTAGAGCCGGTCGCCAGGAGACAGGTGGTGTATGCTCCGGCTGCAACCGGTCCATCCGCCTCTTTCGCGAACCCGATCCATGGCACCCCGGCACCCCTGCTCGGATCGATATCGGAACCGGGACCATGCCTTACGGGTCTCTTCTCCAACCGGTTGCCTCCGCAACGCCTGCGCCAGACCAGTCATCATTAACTGGGCTTATGGAAAACCAAGTAACTTTGATTTGAATTGGAAATTGGAATCGAACAGACTCGAGCGATTTCCCGGATAACAAGAAGGAGGCTGAACCCCGTGATCACAAGTAACCCCTTTGCCGAGCTTGCCGCGGTCATTCCACCGGCCGTCATGCAGGCCTACGTCGTGCTGATGGTCATCCTGGTGGCAGGTGGCACCATCATGGACATGATTCACAAGAAAAACGCTGCGTACTTCTTTGAAAATTCGAAGCGCGCGAAGAAGAACGCGAAGCGCAGCGTGAGCGGTTCCCAGAAGGTCGCGCTCGCGGCGAAGACGCTGGGCAAGGAGGTCCTGACGTCGGGCGAATTCGCAAACCCGAAGCGCCAGATGGCCCACCTGCTCACGATGTACGGATTCATCCTCTTCGTGGTCACCTCGGCGATCCTGATCTTCGGTTACGTCACTGCGGCCGAACCGGCTCCCGCCATCCTGCCTCTCCTGTGGCACCTTGGAGCGCTGATGCTCGCCGTCGGCGGCTACTGGTTCTGGTTCGGCATCCGGGTCGACCTCACCTCCGAGGGCAAGCCCTGGTACAAGGTCGGGCGTGCGGACCTGTTCATCCTGTCCCTGCTCGGGATGGCGACCTTCGGCCTGCTGTGGTCGCTGACCCAGGGTGCTGGCGCCATAAGCTGGCTGTTCTTTGTCCTGTTCATTGCTGCCACCACCATCCTGTTCGGGAGCGTGTACTGGTCCAAGTTCGCCCACATGTTCTTCAAGCCCGCCGCGGCCTATCAGAAGCGCCTGACCCGGGCTGACGGATCGGCGGAAAACATGCCCACCATCACCCGCGACGATCCCGAACAGCAGAAGCGGCACTCGATGGAACTGCTGCGGGACGCGCCAATGGATATGGGCCTGGGCATTCAGCGCGAAGCGCCGCACCACTACTGAGACTCGCAATCGAGTCTCTCACCTGAACACCAGTATTGATCGAGGATTGTCATGCCAACTTTCGTATACATGACCCGTTGCGATGGCTGTGGATACTGCGTGGATATCTGCCCTTCAGACATCATGCATATCGACCCGACCATGCGTCGTGCCTATAACATCGAACCCAACATGTGCTGGGAGTGCTACTCCTGCGTGAAGGCCTGCCCCCACGACGCGATCGACGTGCGCGGGTATGCAGACTTCGCACCGCTGGGTCACAGCGTCCGCGTGAAGCGGGACGAGGAACGCGGAACCATCGCCTGGAAGGTCAAGTTCCGGGACGGCCGGGAAAAGGACTTCCTCTCGCCGATCACCACCAAGCCCTGGGGCAAGCACATCCCCAAGCTCTCGGATGTGTCCGGTCCGGACAAGGACATGCGGGCCAGCCAGCTGCTGTTCAACGAGCCCAAGTACATCCGCATGGATGAGGGTGGGCTGCACACGCTGGAAAGCGCCGGTCTCAAGCTGAAAGAAGGGGTGTACTACTGATGGGATACCAGACTGTCGTCGAAGACAATATCGACATCCTCGTCGTTGGCGCTGGATTGGGCGGCACAGGCGCCGCCTTTGAGGCCCGGTACTGGGGTCAGGACAAGAACATCGTGATCGCCGAAAAGGCGAACATCGACCGCTCCGGCGCCGTGGCCCAGGGCCTCTACGCGATCAACTGCTACATGGGCACCCGCTGGGGCGAGAACAACCCGGAGGACCACGTCCGCTACGCCCGCATCGACCTGATGGGCATGGTGCGCGAGGACCTGCTGTTCGACATGGCGCGCCACGTCGACTCCGCGGTGCACCAGTTCGAGGAGTGGGGCCTGCCCCTGATGCGCGATCCGAAGACGGGCGCGTACCAGCGTGAAGGGCGTTGGCAGATCATGATCCACGGCGAGTCCTACAAGCCGATCGTGGCCGAGGCGGCGAAGAAGTCCGCCGACAAGATCTTCAACCGGATCTGCGTCACGCACCTCCTGATGGACGAGTCCAAGGAGAACCGGGTCGCCGGTGCCGTGGGCTTCAACGTGCGGACCGGGAACTACCACGTCTTCAAGTCGAAGACGGTCGTCGTGGCCGCCGGCGGCGCGTCCATGATCTTCAAGCCGCGCTCGGTCGGCGAGGGTGCCGGTCGTGTGTGGTACGCGCCCTGGTCCTCCGGCTCCGCCTACGGTCTGCTGATCCAGGCCGGCGCGAAGATGACGCAGATGGAAAACCGCATCGTGCTGGCCCGCTTCAAGGACGGCTACGGTCCGGTGGGTGCGTACTTCCTGCACCTCAAGACCTACACGCAGAACGGTCTGGGAGAAGAGTACGAATCCAAGTGGTTCCCCGAGCTGCAGAAGATGGTCGGTAAGGAATATCTGGACGTCGAGGCCTCGCACCGGACGCACCGGCCGATTCCGACCTGCCTGCGCAACCACGCCTTCATCAACGAGGTGAACGCCGGCCGTGGTCCGATCCACATGGTCACGATGGAGGCCTTCCAGGACCCGCACCTTGAAGAAGTGGGCTGGGAAAACTTCCTCGGGATGACCGTGGGTCAGGCCGTGCTCTGGGCCGCCACCGACGTGGACCCGAAGAACGAGAACCCCGAGCTGACCACTTCCGAACCCTACGTGATGGGCTCGCACGCCACCGGTTGCGGTGCGTGGTGTTCCGGTCCGGAAGACGTCTCGCCGGACGAGTACTTCTGGGGCTACAACCGCATGACGACCGTGGAAGGCCTGTTCGGCGCCGGTGATGCCGTCGGTGGTACCCCGCACGCGTTCTCCTCCGGTTCCTTTACGGAGGGACGGCTGGCAGCCAAGGCGGCCTGCCAATACATCGACGACGGCAAGGCCCAGGGGATCCGTGTCTCCGACGAGCAGATCGAAGGCCGCAAGGCCGAGATCTACAAGCCGATGGAGCACTACAAGATCTACAGCAACGAGGTGGTCGCCGGAACGGTGAATCCCAGCATGCTCAACCCGAGGCAGGGCCTCGACCGTCTGCAGAAGCTGATGGACGAGTACTGTGGCGGCGTGACGGTCAGTTACATGACCAACGAGAAGCTGCTGAACATCGGCATGAAGAAGATGAGGATCCTGTCGGAGGACCTCGAAAAGCTGGGTGCTGCGGACATCCACGAGCTGCTGCGGGCGTGGGAACTCAAGCACCGGGTGCTGACATCCGAGGCCGTGTTCCATCACACCCTCTTCCGCAAGGAGACGCGCTGGCCGGGGTACTACTACCGCGGTGACGCGATGAAGCTCGACGACGAGAACTGGCATGTTCTCACCGTGTCGCGACGCGACCCCGAGACGGGCGAGTACACCATGGAAAAGGCACCCTGCTACCATCTGGTTGACGCCGCCGAGTGACGGGCGCCTGCGGCGGGGCCTCTCCGAGGCCTCGCCGTCGTTTTTTTGAGCCAGGGCAGACCAACGGGCACCGGCGGTGGTCCGTTTCTTCATTCGCCAAGTCCGGGAAATTGGATATGACTAGCGCAGCTGACGCTCCCGAAAGCACGGGAACGGTCAAGAACATCACGGAACACTCTGACGAGGAGATCACGGCGATCGCCCATCCCATGTGGGACGATCTCATCAAGGCGTCGAACGAGGGTGATTATGGTCGATTCACCCGCAAGTTCTCCTTCAATCTCGTATTCGGGCTCAACGAGGTCGAGGTGGGCAATCAGTTCGCCAAGAGCGAGCTGACCCGCAGCCTCAGCGAAGACTGGGATTTCCTCGGTCTGATTCGCCGGGGTGAACACGTCACCGTGCTCTACCGGGTCCGCAGCACCAAGCGGGAGGGTGAATGGCTGGGGCGGATGGTCCTCGGCTATGAAGAGGGAGAGCCTCGAATCTTTGGCGCGTCCATTTTCTGATGACGGTGCGGGCAATGACGAACGATGTGATCCAGGAAAACAAGTATGTCGAACTGACATATCAGGTCGTGGACAGGAAGTCGGGCGAGGTCCTGACTGCGGTCGAGTATCCGCTGGGCTATGTTCACGGCGTCAACGAGATCCTGTCGCCAAGCGTGATGTCGGAACTGGCGGGCCGGTCCGAAGGGGACACCATCGACGTCCCGATCGACTGCAACGCGATCTACGGACCGCGCGACGAGACGCTGGTGATTACGGATCGGATCGAGAATGTTCCGGAGGAATACCGGGAGGTCGGTACCGCGATCCTGATGGAGAACGACCGGGGCGAGACGAAGAATTTCCTGGTCACCCGGGTCGACGAGAAGACCGTGACGATCGACGGCAACAATCCGCTGTGTGGCAGGGAGGTCATCTTCAAGCTCGACATCCGGACGGTTCGTGATGCCACCGAGGAGGAGATCGAGCACGGCGGTAAGCCGGAGGCGGGACCGGACATCAACAGCGGCCGGGTCGTGCCTATCTGAGGTCGTGGGGTCCGGTCTGTCTATGGGTTGGGGAGCGGACGCTGGCGTCGGCATCCCCTGTTATCATGTGAGACGAGGTGAATGATGAGCGAACCGAAGAAATCGAGGCCTGCGGTACCCGAGGGTAAAGCGCGCTACCTGAAAACCCGGCAGATGTCGGCGAACGAAAAGGGCTACGTCGGCTACGACACCATCTGGGAATCCTTCCAGAAAGAGGCGGAGTACAAGAAGCCGAAGCAGCCGTAACCACTTCGGCCGCGCGGCGTTGTCCGATGTCGCGGCCGGTGTGTATTGCGGAGAGGGCTGGACTCTGGCGGTCCTCTCCAATCCTTTCTTTCCAGGCCCTCCACCGGGTCTGCTATCCATGCTCACGTCTGTACCGGTCGTGAGGCACCCAGGATCATCGCATCGAATGCCCCGATGCGCGAATTCCCGAGACGGTTCAATAGCGGCCAACACCCCGTTAAGCTGGATAGGCAAGGGGACGGTTTGAACGCGAGAACCGCGGTGCGCCTGCCCCCACACCGTCCGCTCGCGGGAGATCGGGATGTTTCAGGCCTCGGGGTGGCGCAGGGGCATGCCAGTCCCGACTGATCGGCTTCATCGCGGATTTCGAGGCGTTTACGACGGCCTTCCCGGGCGACCGTCACCCGTGTCGCCGGTGCCTGGCCCCTATCGACGTGCAGGCCGACCGGCCAGGTAGTGCAGGGGCCCAACAACCACGCGCAATTTCCAGGAGCGACTTCGATGGCAACGAATCTCGCCGCCACCCGTGGTTCGGAGCAGGGGCTGCTGAACGCCTACCTCCGGGTCCGCGGACTGTCCCAACACCTTGCCGCCCGCCTGGCGCCGGAAGACCAGGTGGTTCAGACCATGCCGGACGTGAGCCCGACGAAATGGCACCTCGCGCATGTGACGTGGTTCTTCGAGCGTTTCGTGCTCGGCCCGAAACTGCCGGGTTACCGCGCGTTCGACGAGCGGTGGCACTACCTCTTCAACTCCTATTACTACACCGTGGGCGACATGTACGCGCGGCCGCAGCGGGGTCTGCTGTCCCGGCCCACTGTCGCCGAGATTCTCGACTTCCGTGCCCACGTCGACGAGGGAATGCAGCGGCTGCTGTGGGAGTTCGGCGAGGATTCCGACCTCGCGTTTCTTGTAACGCTCGGGCTGAATCACGAGCAGCAGCACCAGGAGCTGCTGTTGACCGATATCAAGCACGTGCTGTGGACGAACCCGCTCGGGCCCGCCTACGACGACGGGCTGGCAACGCCGCCCGCCAGGCCGGTTGCGCCGCTGGCGTTCGTGGAGCAGGCAGGGCGCGAGACCCGGATCGGGGCGGACGGGCAGGGCTTCGCCTTCGACAACGAGACCCCCCGGCACGCGGTCCGGCTGCGGCCACACGCGCTGGCGAACCGTCTGGTGACCAATGCCGAGTACCGGGAATTCATCGCAGACGGGGGCTATCGGGACCCCGCCCTGTGGCTGGCCGACGGCTGGGCGCAGCTGCAGGCAGAGGGCTGGGACCGCCCGCTGTACTGGTCGCAGGATGGGGCAGAGGAGTTCACACTGGGTGGCTGGAGGCCGGTGCAACCGGACGCGCCCGTCTGCCACGTGTCCTTCTACGAGGCGGACGCGTTTGCCCGGTGGGCCGGTGCAAGGCTGCCGGAGGAGGGCGAGTGGGAGGCGGCCGCGGCGCGCCACCCGGTCGCGGGCAACCTGCTTGAGACGGGCTGGCTGCACCCGGCACCGGCGAGAAATGCGGATGCCGGTCTCGCGCAGCTGTTCGGCGACGTATGGGAGTGGACCGCGTCGCCGTACATGCCATACCCCGGCTTCGAGCCGCTCGCGGGGTCGCTGGGGGAGTACAATGGCAAGTTCATGTGCAACCAGATGACCGTGCGCGGAGGTTCCTGCCTGACCTCGACGGATCACATCCGGGCCAGCTACCGCAGCTTCTTCTATCCCCAGCAGCGCTGGCAGATGCTCGGCTTTCGCCTGGCCCGCGATATCCGCTGATGCAGCGCGCCGCCCTTCGTGCGGGGTCGGACCAAGGCAAATGATTGATAGTGAAGGAAAACCGTGGCGTTTACACCCTTGAGAAGGGCCTTGGAGCCCCCTTTTTGCCGTGAAAAAGGGGCTTCCAAGGGCAACACCGCCCGGGCACGCGGGCGACACGCAAACACTGATTGATCCGCGCCGCGGTTCCGGCGCGAGCAGGAGGGCAAGACGCGCCGGAGCCCATACGGGCGCTCCGCGTTGCAGGACGATGTGACAGCCTGAGGGATACCGCGATGTCCAGCGCCGATGCCGACGAACGCCATCAGGACCAGTCCGGGCATGATCATTCCGATCATGAACAGATGTTTCGCCGGCGATTCTGGATCTGCCTGGCGCTGTCCCTTCCCGTCCTGCTGACCAGCGCGACCCTGCAGCGCTGGCTGGGCTTCACCGTGCCGGCATTCCCCGGCGACGCGATGGTCGGGCCGGTGTTCTCGACCATCGTGTTCGTGGTCGGCGGCCTGCCGTTTCTGAGCATGGCGAGTGACGAACTGCGCGCCCGCCGGCCCGGCATGATGTCGTTGATCTCGCTGGCCATCACTGTGGCCTTCGTGTTCAGCATGGCGACCGTTTTCGTGCTCGATGGCGAACCGTTCTTCTGGGAACTGGTGACGCTGATCGACGTGATGCTCCTGGGCCACTGGATCGAGATGCGCAGCGTGCGCCAGGCGTCGGGCGCACTGGACGAGCTGGCCCAGCTGTTGCCCGATACCGCCGACCGCCTGAACGAAGACGGCGGCACCGAGGAGGTCCCGGTCACCGATCTCTCGGAGGGGGACATGGTCCTGGTGCGTCCCGGTGCGCGCGTGCCGGTGGACGGTACCGTGCACAAGGGCGAGTCCGACGTCGACGAGGCGATGATCACCGGCGAATCCAAGCCCGTTGCGAAGAAGAGCGGCGACGAGGTCGTCGGCGGCACCGTGAACGGTGAAGGCAGCCTGCGGGTGGAGGTCACCGCGGTCGGCGAGGAGACCGCCCTGGCCGGGATCATGCGTCTGGTCGAGGAGGCCCAGAAGGGCAAGTCACGTGGCCAGATGCTGGCGGACCGCGCGGCCGGCGCGCTGTTCTACATCGCCCTGGGCGTAGCCGTGCTCGCGGCAGCGGCATGGTGGCTGGTCCTGGGCTGGGACATCTCGATCCTGCGGCGCGTGGCGACGGTGCTGGTCATCGCCTGCCCGCATGCCCTGGGCCTGGCGGTGCCGCTGGTGCTGGCCAACACCACGGCGATGGGCGCGCGCGGCGGCATCCTGGTGCGCGACCGCATGGCGCTGGAGAGGGCCCGGACCCTGGATACGGTCGTCTTCGACAAGACCGGCACGCTGACCGAAGGCGAGCAGTCCCTGGTCGAGGTGGCAGTGGCCGCGGAGGCGGGGGAGGGCATGGACCGCGACCGGGCGCTGGCCGTCGCCGCGGCGGTCGAGGCCGATTCCGAACACATGATCGCCCGCGCCCTGCGCGAGGCCGCCGAGGATCAGGACCTCGAGGTGCCGGAGGCCCAAGATTTCGAGGCGTCGCGCGGCCGCGGCGTGCAGGCACGGGTGGAGGACCGGGACTGGCGCATCGGCGGACCGAACATGCTCGATGCCCTCGACCTCGCGCCGGATGAAGACCTGGAGGACTTTGCCGAGGAACACGGCGGTAAGGGACACACGGTCGTGTGGCTGGTCGGGGACGGACGCGTGATGGCCGGCTTCGCGCTGGCCGACCGTCCCCGCGAGGACAGTCGCGAGGCGGTGCGCCTGCTGCGGGAGCAGGGGATGCACGTGGTGATGATGACCGGCGACAGCGAGGCCGTGGCCCGCGCGGTGGCCGAGGAACTGGGGATCGACGAATGGTTCGCCGGGGTCCTGCCCGAAAACAAGGACGATCGCATCCGGGAACTGCAGGACCAGGGCCGCCGGGTGGCGATGGTCGGCGACGGCATCAACGACGCACCGGCCCTGAGCCGCGCCGAGGTCGGGATCGCCATCGGCAGCGGCACCGACGTGGCCGTGCAGTCGGCGGGCCTGATCCTGGTGAACAGCCGCCCGCTGGACGTGGTGCGGGTATTGCGCCTGAGTCGCCTGAACCGTCGCAAGATGGTGCAGAACCTCTGGCTGGCCGCCGGATACAATGTCCTCGCGCTGCCCGCGGCGGCGGGCGTGCTGGCCCCGTGGGGCATCATCCTGTCACCGGCGGTCGGTGCCCTGTTCATGACCGCCAGCACGGTGGTGGTGGCCATCAACGCGCAACTCATGCGCCGGGTGACGATATAGCCGGCAGTGGCTGAGCGCAGCGCCC